>NZ_JBFXGG010000059.1:0-20272 GCF_050178255.1 Desulfococcus sp.
GGCACCGGAAAGGTATCTTTATTGAAATTGATGATGGAACCCTCGCTGAGGGATATCCGCACCTGGTTCGTAAAGTAATCCTGAATCCGCTTGTAGGGCAGATGCTGAAATTGTGACATGTAAACCGGATGGACCTTTCTTGCCTGTTGGGATCGCTTGACGGAGGCCTGCCGTTGTTGGTGCTGTTCAGGTTCAGGCAATTGGCGAAAAGAATGATGATCAGGATCTCAAACATTGATCGAACGGCAGATGAAATCTGTTGAGGTCTTTTTTCGCCCTCGATTCGATGGCCGGGATCAGGGTATCGGCATCACTGTTATGGGCCGGCTTCACCACCACATGGGTGATCGGACTGAGGGGCGTTTTCTGATTCTGATCATCCTTGTCCTGTTCACCCTCGCAAAAGATTTCCATCGCCTGGACGGGGTACCCTTGACCTTTGTACCCGCTGTAGGAAGCTTCCGGATCCGAGGGATTTTGCAATGAGCTTGCGGGAATCGCCTTCGGCGATTTGAGTTCGACTGGATGATTCGATTTGTCGGTCGGATCGCCCACTCGCCGCATATTGGATTTCCATAACGTTTTGGGCGAAATGTATTTGGCGTCGTCAGATTCTTCGCTGATATTCAGGGCATAATGCCATTGGATGTTGAAGGCAAACTGCCGCACCGTTTTTTTGCCTCTAAAATCGAAAGCCTGCTGCGGAATGAGCGCGCCGAGCGTAAAGAAAAACTCCCTGGTGGGTCTTCCGAATGAACTGCTGAAATGCTCGAAGACCTCGCTCACGGGAATTTTCGGGAGAACAACCTCACGAAACAGTCCCAACCGGCCTGTGTCGAGCATTTTCCGCCTCCTGGGCGTCAAAAAATCCCAGGAGCCGAAAATGTCAAGCTGATTCGGGTTTTTCGCTTTGATCATCGGATTACCCTTAACCGATCGATTATCCTTATCTTTTCTAACACATGTCCCAGAAAAACACAATAACTGAAAAACATTAAACATTATTCAATATTATTACAGACAGGTAATTGTTGCAAACTTTTTACGAACGCATCAATTTCTGACTTTGACGGAATTATTAATTGATAATATACAGAATTTTTTGCGCTTTGTCTATGACAACAGCGCGTTGATGCCTCAAAAATGACGAGGGTCCAAATTTTCCAAGGTCTCTATCTACCACGTGCTTTTTCGATGGATATAAAAATACCACCACACTATTCTAAACCGATTTTGCAAACATTTAAAAATGCCCGACGGTTCATCAAACATAATGATCTGCTAAAATAACGCCGAGATACCCTCTACCTTGATTTTTGCCGTCAGACTGCCAAAAGTATTTGCAGGGAAATTGTTCTCTATCGTACGCTTTAATCGGATGAACCCAGAAACTTGAGGCTAACTGTTACGACTTACGTCTGTTTTAATGCCCTCTTTCCTACAGCAACAACCACCGCAGTCCGCTGTTGATCAAACTGATCAGGAAGGCCGCGATCAGGGTGCTGCCGAAACCGTCGATCTCGAAATCGTCGAGGAACTTGTCCGTCAGCCACAGCAGGATCGCGTTCACCACAAAGGTAAACAGGCCGAATGTGATCACGATGAAGGGAAAGGCGAGAATCGTGAGGAGCCACCCTACCAGAAAACTGATCACGCTGTAAACCAATGCGACGACAACAGCGGTGCCGTAGTTCTTGATCCTGATGGTGGGCATGATATTGGCGACGATAAAGACCGCCGCCGAAAAAAAGAGGATGTTGAGCAAAAAGTTCATCTTGAATCTCCTTCTCCTGGGTGAACGTCAGGTTATGAAATTTCATTCTCCACGTCCGGATCAATTCCGGAAGGCGAGACCACTCTCCCCCAACTGCCGCATCTGCCGTCGGATCCAACGGCTGCGACTGAGGACATAGTCCGAGGGGCGGTCCACATGGTAGCGGTAGGGGTTGGGCAGCACCGCAGCCATGCGGGCGGCCTGGTCGGCCGTGATGCGGGCGGCACTCCTGCCGTAAAAACGCAGGCCTGCAGCCTCCACCCCGAAGAGGTTGGGGCCGAACTCCACGATGTTCAGATAGACCTCCAGTATCCGCCGTTTAGGCCAGAGGGCTTCCAGGAGCACCGTGAAATAGGCCTCCACACCTTTGCGGAGCCATGTCCTGGAAGGCCAGAGGAAGAGATTCTTGGCGGCCTGCTGCGTGATGGTGCTGGCACCGCGAATCCGTTCCCGTTCCTCGTTGTCTTCGATGGCGGCGACGATGGCCCGCCAGTCGAAGCCCCGGTGTCTGGCGAAGAGCTGATCCTCGGCGGCGACTGCCGACAACTGCATGGGCTTTGAGATTTGATCCAGGGGCACCCACCGGTGGCGGCTCAAGGGCATCTCTTCGAGAGGCGGAGACAAAGCGCGATGAATGCGCCAGGCCCATACGGGCGGATCGACGACCCGGAGGACCAGCACCACGAGGACGGTGACGGCCACCCAGAGGATCAGGAGGTAGACGGGCCATCGCCACAGACCCTTTCGACGAGACCTCCCGACCGCGCGCTTCCGCGGCGCTGCCGCGGTCCGGGAAGGCTTTTTCCTCAAGGTGATCCGATTTCCGGAGGATCTGGAAGACCGGAGAGATGTTGAAGACACGGCGTCGTCGCTCCTTTTGCCGTTCTCATTCGAGTCTGCCGCAACGGGGCGATGAGAAGAAGCTGCTGTGGATGGCGTTGACGCCGCTCTCCAGATCCTTTTCCGCCACGAGGAAATAGAGAGCGGCCCGAGACGGGCCGAAGGAGATCATCTCAACGTTGACCCGACAGTCGGCCACGGCCGTAAAGCATCGGGCGGCGATGCCCGGCCGTTTCTGAATGCCGTCGCCGACAATCCCGATAAGAGCCACGCCGTCAAGCCGGTCGATCTGTCGAAAAGGGCGAGGGGCGATATCCATCAGTGCTTCCCGGGCGGCATCAACATCTTTCCGGGAGAGAAGGAGGCTGATGCAGGTCTGGGAGGTCACCACCGACTTGATATTGATGCCCTTCGCCGACACCGCGGTCGCCACCTCTCCCAGAATACCCCGGCGGGCGCCGACGCCCGATGCGTAGACCTTGAGGACGGCAATGTCGGCGTCATAGGCGACGCTCTTGATGACGGATGCCGGCCTCGGGCTCCGTGCAGTGATGAGGCTTCCCGGGCCGTCGGGGTTCAGGGTGTTCTTGATCGCGATGCGAATGCGCTTCTTTCGAACCGGTTCCACGGTGCGGGGGTGGAGAATCTTGGCGCCGAAATAAGCCAGCTCCGCCGCCTCCTCGTAGGACAGGGTCGGGATAAGGGTCGCCTCGCTGACCAGCCGGGGATCGGCGCTCATGAATCCCTCCGTGTCTTTCCATATTTCCAGGACTTCCGCGTTCAGGGCAGCGGCCGCCACTGCCGCTGCATAATCACTGCCGCCCCGGCCAAAGGTCGTGATGTGGCCGGTGTCGCTCACGCCGAAAAAGCCCGGGAAAAAGAGAACGACGTCCCGAGCCAGCAGCGGAACCAGATGTTCCCTGAAGTTCTGTTCGGTTCTGGCAATGTTGGCCGTGGCATCCCCGTATTTTCCGTCGGTGATAAGACCCACCTGGTGGGGCATTCGGCAGGTGGCCGAAACCCCCCGGCTCCGCAGGGCGGCGGCCAGGAGTTGGGCCGAAAAGCGCTCCCCGAAGCTGGTGACGGCGTCGGTCAGGCGAGGGGTGATTTCACCGGTGAAATTGAGACCGTAATAGAATCGCTCGAGCCGCCTCAGGCTGTTGCCGAACTCTTTGTTGAAGATCTTGAGCTCCGTCGGCCGGCCGATAACGTGCCGCGCCACGAGCTGGTGCCGGGATTTGATGTCCGCCATGATGCCGGGAATATGCTCTTCATTTTTGAGCGCTCTGCCCATGCCCTGGATAAGCAGATCCGTCACGCCATAAAGCGCCGATACCACGAAGACCTGCCCCTTGCCCCGTTCCGTTATCAGATCGACGATTTGCTGAATCGTCTCCTTGCCGTGGAGGCATCCTCCCCCGACCTTGATGACTTTCACCGCTGTATTCCCTCCTCCTGGCTGTTTTACCGGCATGGATTACCATCACCTTCCGGTGATTGATTGGAGATCATGCCACATAAAGACCTCTATGATCAAGCGCTTCAGGGCATTCGCCGGCACCGTTGAGAATCCTGTCCCTCTATTCGATGCCGTAAGCCGCCATCTTGGCGTAAAGGGTCCGCCGACCAATGCCCAGAATTTCGGCGGCCTTTGAGCGGTTCCCCGAGGCGGCGGCAAGGGCGCTTCGGATGGTTTGCCGCTCGGCCGCCTCGACAGCGGTTTTGAGGCTGACGGGGTGTTTTGGAACCCTGTCCGCAACACCTCTGCCGGCAGGGGACGGGGATAGGCAGTCGGCGGTGATGGCCGCTCCTTCGGCAAGGAGAACCGAGCGCTCAAGGACATTCTTGAGCTCCCGTATGTTGCCCTTCCAGGGGGCTTCCATGAAGCTCTGGAGCACGAGAGGATCGACCTTGGAAACACGCTTGCCGTACCGGCGATTGAGCTCCCGAACGAAGTTCCTTACGAATGGAATGATATCCTCGCGGCGCTCCCGGAGAGGCGGCAGATAGAGGGGGATCACCGCCAGACGATAATAAAGGTCTTCCCGAAAGCGTCCCGCGGCGACCTCCTGATGAAGGTCCTTGTTCGTGGCCGATATGTAACGGACGTCAATAGCAACAATCTGGTTGCCGCCCACCGGTTTAATCACCAGATCCTGAAGCGCCCGCAGCAGCTTGGTCTGGGTGGCCGCCGTCATCTCCCCGATCTCGTCGAGGAAAATGGTCCCGCCGTCGGCCTCTTCCAGAAGCCCTCGTTTTGGCCGAACCGCACCGGTGAAAGCGCCCTTGACGTGGCCGAAGAGTTCGCTCTCGATGAGATTTTCCGGAAGAGCGCCACAGTCGATGGTCACGAAAGGTCGTCCGCGCCGTCGGCTCGTCTCGTGGATGCGCCGTGCGAAAACCGACTTTCCCGTGCCCGTCTCTCCCTGGATGAGAACCGGTGCGTCCGAGCCGGATATCTTTTCGATGGTTTGCATCATCTCGAGAATCCGTCGGTTATTTCCGATGACGATGGACCGATCCGCCTCGTCTTCATCGGCGTGGATCCGGCTGAGCTTCCGGTGCAGCTTGCCGAACTCGACGGCTCGGCTCGCAAGGATCGCCAGTTCTCCAGGCTTGAAGGGTTTGGTTACATAATGGAATGCCCCGATCTTGATGGCCTCCACCGCCGTTTCGATGGTGCCGGCACCGGTTATCATGATAAAGGGGAGATCTCGATCCGTCTCCCGGATCATCCGGAGAAGATCGAGCCCGGAAATCCCGTCCAGGGCCTGATCGCACACCACCAGGTCGTAAGTGGTCTGGGAAAGCAGGCGCCAGGCCTCCTCGCCCGACGCTGCCGCCGTAACGGCGTACCCGCGGCGCGAAAAATACCGCGCCAGGAATTGGAGCATCTCGGGCTCATCCTCTACGAAAAGAATCCGGTCACCCATTGTCGCATGCCTTTGCGCCATCCGCTTCCAGCTCCCGTTGGGGGATCCTCACGATCATCCGGGTGCCGCCGGAAGTCCCCGGCTCGCAGCGGATATCCCCCCCGTGCCTCGCCACAATGTTCCGAGCGACAAACAACCCCAGTCCAAACCCTCGCTGTTTACCCCGGGTGAAAAACGGCTCGAATATTCGTTCACGATCCGCTTCGGGGACCCCAATTCCCGAGTCTTCCACCACGGCCGAGACCATTGGTACAAGGCCGGTCCTCTCATTTACCAGCCAGACACGGATCACGCCCTCCCCGTCAATACTCTCGGCGGCATTCAGGAGCAAATTGATGAAGACCTGCTGCAAGCTCCCGGCGTCCCCCTGGACGGGAAATAGACCCGTCGGCAATCCTTTCTGCAGGCGGATTCGCCTGAGCCGCGGCCTGACGAAATGGATACATTCTTCTATGAGCTCCGCAAGGTCGACGACCATCCGACCCGCGAAACCGGTCCCCTCGGGGCTCTGGGAGGCCTGTGCCAGGAGCGTCTCGGTGATACGCCCCGCACGCACGGCATTGCGCCGGATAACGTCGAGACTGTTCCGGATCTCTTCAGGCGAAAGTCCACCGCTCATGAGTTCTTCGGTGTGGGCCAGAACGATGCCGACGGGATTGTTGATTTCATGGGCAACGGAGGCTGCCATTTTCCCGATGGTGGCGAGCCGCTCGGCTTGAATCAGCTCCACCGCCATGCGCTTGCGACGGGTGATGTCCCGGGCGAAGCAACAGGCGAGCGGTTCGTCCGCACTGCCTTGCTGAATGCCGGCTGCCACCATCTCGACATTGATGTTGACGCCCGTCGACGCGATCAGACGGATTTCAGTACCGGCATAGCCGTCCGCGAAGAGCTGGTGGAGAAACCGGTCCACCGACGTCCGGTCCGCCGACGCCGCCAGAGACGGCAGGGCCGTGCAATGAAGCGTCGCTTCGTCCCAGCTGAGCTTTCGTCTCGCGCTCGTGTTGGCAAGCCGGATCTCTCCGGATCCATTGATGACGAAAACCATGTCCGGCGAGGATTCGATAACGTCCCGATACCGTTGTTCGGACACCCCCAGATCCCTGGTGATCCGGACAACCTGACGTTTGAGGGTCTGATTCCAGAGGATGATCCCCCCGATCCCCGCCGCGAAAATACCGATGAAGATCGAGACATAGAGTCGGTAACGTATCCAGAAGAACGCCCAGCTCCAACCGCCAAGCCATTTCTCTTGAACGCGGCCGAGGCTGCCGTCGCTGACGGCCATCCCAAGCCCCATGCTCAGACGTTTCAGAAGAGCCGTGTTCCCTTTGGGGACAATGACGGCAAGGGGAAACTGACCTATGGTGACGCCTGCCTGGCGGACGCGCTTCAGATCGAACTCGTCCGTAAGCGTTTTAACCACCTGCTCGGACAGCCCCACAAATAACTGGGCCTGATTCCCGTCGAGCATTCTGAGGGCCTCGAGAATGTCCCGGGCCTGAACAATATTAACCCCTTCCCGTTGCAACCCCAGATCCATAAAAGGCTGGCCCCGCACCACCACAACGGTTTTACCGGCGAGGTGATGCCGGCGGTCGGGATCAACACCCGCCTGATTGGCGTAGAAAAAACGCTTCACAAAAACACTGATCTCAAGATAATCATAGGCCTGTCGAATCGATTCCGTCAGGACGACACCGCAGACCATGTCGATGCGATCCTCCGCAAGGGCCGTGAGCAGGTCTTCGGGTTCACCCACCAGAAACCGGGTTTCCTCGTCCATGATCCCACCGAGGGTCTCCATGACGTCGACGCTGTAGCCCCGCACCCGGTCATCTCCTTCGCCCTGGTAGCTGAATGGAGGAAAGGCGATGGGCATGCCGACCCGCAAAGCTGAATGGGCCGGACAAATAAGGACGAGAAGGATGCCTGTCATGATGCCGAGCCGATATAACGCCCGCCGCATGACGCGGATCAGGATGAATCGGTTCGAATTGTAGCTGTTCCTGTTGGTTGGCACCCCGTCGATCCCGTCAACTCTCGTCAAATTGAAAAAGGAGAAGAGTGTGCTGAATTCGGCACACTTGCCGTTCTGATGCGCCGAATTCAGCACACTCCTCGTCTTCACGGCATTATTTTAAAACCTACCATAGGCATAACCTTACGTAAATACGGAATTTCATCATTATGGCACATATTTTGTTTTTTGACGATGGACAGGACATGCGGATTGGAGGAACCTGCTCCGATTCAGGATTGCATTATCCAAAAGCACCTCACGTCAAACAGAAGGAGGAAGTTATGAAGTCTACCAAGGTATTTCTGGCAAGCGCCGCCCTGATGCTGGCATCATGGCTCATGTTCACGGGCGTTTCTCAGGCCGAGGAGGCCGGGGCGCCGGAGAAGGTTACAGTGGTCTACGGCGGCTCTTCCTGGCTGGGACATTATCCGGTCTGGGTCGGCGTCGAAAAGGGGATTTTCCAGAAGCACGGACTGGGCGTGCTCTTTCAGAACTTCTACGCCTCTTCGGGGCGAATGGGTTCCCTGGTGGCCGGCGACCTCGACATCGCCTCCACCGGTTCGATCTCGGCCATCGCCCTCATGGCCTCGGGGAGCAAGGGATTCATGACATTCGCCACCCAGGACTCCTACGCAACGGTGGAAGGGCTCATCGCGCGGGAGAATATCAAGACCGTCGCGGATCTCAAAGACAAAAAGGTGGCTGCCCCCTTTGCCTCCAGTGCCCATGTCCTCATCCTGGATCTCCTGGAGCAAAACGGCATCGACCCCGACAAAGACCTCACCCTCATCAACCTCAAGGTCAATGAAATGCCCGCAGCCATGGCATCAGGCGAGATCGACGCCTGTGCCGCGTGGACGCCCCATTTCAACAACCTCCTCAACATGCCCGGCAACCACCTGCTGGCTGACGATACGGCTTTCAGCCTCTACAAGCAGTACAGCCTGGGGCCCGGTCCGGACATCATGGTGGTCCGCCGCGAGTTCGCCGAAAAATACCCCAACACCTGCAAGGCTTTCGTAAAAGGCTATTTCGAAGCGGTGGACCTCCTCATCCGGAATCCCAAGGAATGCGCCGAGGTGCTGGTGAAGCTGACCAACCTCGGCATGGAGGAACAGATGTCGGTTCTCAAGGACATTCAATGGATTCCCGGTGCCGAACAGCGGGCTCTCATGGTCGAACCCGGAAAATTCACCGAAGGTATGCAACGGCTGGCGGAGTTTCTCGTCAAACACAAGCAGATCGATGCCGCACCCGTCGTCAAGGAATGGGTCGCCGCGGATATGATGCCCTGATTAGAGCCGCACCGGCGGGGCGGGACGACACGTCGTCCGCCCCGCATGGAAGGGGGATGTATGACATCGAAATCAAACAGCAATCTGGTATTCGTCAGCCTGGGATCCCTCCTCGTCTTCCTCGGCCTCTGGGAATTCCTCTGCCGTATGGGATTCATCGAACCGCTCTTTATGCCGTCGCCCACCCAGATCCTCGCCCGAGCCGTAAAAATGATCGGGGACGGCAGTCTCGTGCAGCATACCCTGGCCTCGACCCGGCGGGTCATGGTAGGATTTATAGTTTCGAGCCTCGTGGCGATCCCCTTCGGCATCTTCCTGGGATCGTCACGATTTTTCATGGCCGTATTCGATCCGTTCATCTCCCTTTTGCGGCCGCTTCCCTCCATGAGTTGGATTCCCCTCTCCCTGCTCTGGTTGGGCATCACCGAAACCCAGAAATACTCCATCGTCTTCATGGGATCCTTCGCCCCTTCCCTTCTCTATATCATCGAAGCCACCAAGAGCATCGATCCCCTCCTTGTCCGGGCCGCACGCAACCTGGGCGCATCCAACCTGGACGTCATGCGGGAGGTGATTCTGCCGGGTTCCCTGCCCCAGATTATCGCGGGGCTCAAGGTCATGCTGGGGATCGCATGGACCTGCATCATATCGGCGGAATTGGTGGCGGCCCGTGAAGGCCTGGGCTTCATGATCATGAACGGCAAGGAATATTTCCAGACCGACACCGTGCTTCTGGGCATGGTGATGATCAGTATCACGGTTATGATCATCGATGTGCTTTTCCGCAAATTCGAAAGGAGGCTTTTGCCATGGACACGTCAGTAGCGCCATCGGCGAAAACGCCAGAAAACGGCATCACGGCAAACGCCGCTCCCAAAATCTCCGTCAAAGGTGTCACTAAAGTGTTCTCCAGCAAGCGAGGCGAGGTGACGGCGCTGAAAGATCTCTCCCTGGACATCCGGGACGGGGAATTTCTGGTTATCGTCGGGGCTTCGGGGTGCGGCAAGTCGACTCTGCTCAACCTCGTGGCCGGATTCGATAGCGCGACCCATGGGGAAGTGCTCCTGGACGGACGGCCCGTCACCGGGATTACGCCGGAATGCGGCATGATCTTCCAGCAATACGCCCTCTTCCCATGGAAGACGGTCCAGGAGAACGTGGAATTCGGACTCAAAATGAAACGGATGCCCAAATCGGAAAGGGAGGAGCGGGCTGCAAAGTTCATCGAGCTGGTGGGTTTGAACGGTTTTGAGCGAACCTACCCCCACCACCTGTCCGGCGGGATGAAGCAGCGGGTCTCCATCGCCCGCTCCCTGGCCAACGATCCTCAGGTCATGCTCCTGGACGAGCCTTTCGCCGCCCTGGACGCCATGACCCGCCAGGTGCTGCAGGAGCAGTTGGTGCGCATCTACGAGAAGCACCGGAAGACCATCATCTTCATTACCCACTCCATCGACGAGGCACTCCTCCTCTCGTCGAGCATCGTCGTCATGACGGCCCGCCCGGGACGGATCGCCCAGGAGATCACCAACGACCTGCCCCATCCGAGAAACGCCGACGTCCAACTCTCGGAGCGTTACCTGGAGTTGAAGCGCCACATCTGGTCGAGCGTTCAGGCGGAGGTATTGAAAAGCATGGAAGTGGAGACGGGGCAATAAAGCACGATCGGCCTATTCGTTCAGAAGGGCGACGGCCTCGACCTCAACATGGGCGTTCTTGGGGAGACGCGCCACCTCCACACAGGCACGGGCCGGCGGATCGGTGGAAAAGAATTCCCCATACACCTCGTTGATCATGGCGAAATCGTCCATGTTCCTGATGAACAAGGTCGCCTTTACCACCTTGTCAAGGCTGCTGCCCGCGGCGATCAGGATGTTGCCGAGATTGGTCATGGCCTGACGGGTCTCCGTTCGGATATCCGAATCGATCAGGCTGCCGGTTGCGGGGTCCAGGGCGATCTGTCCGGAGACAAAAACGAGAGTGTCGGTTTTGACGGCCTGCGAATAGGGACCGATGGCCTGCGGTGCATCGGAGGTCCTTACGATACTACGCTTGTTTGCGCTCATATTCCGCCTCTTCGGTAATGGTGAACCAGGGGTGGGAGGTCTCCGCGCTTCGGAAACCCACCCACCCTCGATCGGGTCTATACATAGCTCTGGTAATTGGGCTCGTAGACATGGGATTGAATGAAGTCCCGCAGGTCGTCGGGCCTGGGAACACCGGCAAGGCCCTGATCAAAGGCCACCTCGGCTACGGCCGCGGCGATCTTGATCGAGACCTCGCGTATTTTGACCAGTGGGGGATAGATGCTGCCCCGCTCGAAATCCTCCTGCGACACCTCGCCGGCCAACACCCGTGATGCCGTCATGAACATCTCATCGGTGACATGCTTCGCCCGACTGGCGATCACACCGAGGCCGACCCCGGGGAAGATGTAAGCGTTGTTCCCCTGACCCGGCTCGTAGGTGACGCCCCTGAGGTTCACGGGTTCGAAGGGACTGCCCGAGGCAAAGACGGCGCGGCCGTCGGTCCAGGCATAAGCCTCCAGAGCGGTGCACTCGGCATTGGCCGTCGGGTTGGAGAGGGCAAAGACCAGCGGCCGCTCGTTGCACCGCGCCATCTCCTCCAGAACCGGTTGACTGAAGGCCTTGGCTTGTCCCGATACGCCGACAACGGCGGTGGGCTTGAGGGCCTTGACCGCATCGAGAAAATCGGCCTGGTATTCAAATTCATGGGCATAGGGCAGCTTGTGCGCTGCCAGCTTCTGGCGGCTCTTGACAATGAGCCCCTTGGAATCGGTGAACCAACAGCGCTCCCGCGCCTCTTCCTGGGAGAGGCCCTCGTCCATCATGGCTTTCACGATCAGGTCGCCGATGCCGGTCCCGGCTTCCCCGGCGCCAAGAAACAAAATCTTCTGGTCGACCAGTTTTCCGCCGATCATCCGCATGGCTGCATACATGCCGGCGAGGGCGACGCTCGCCGTCCCCTGGATGTCGTCGTTGAATGTGCAGACCCGGTTTCGGTAACGGCCCAGCAGCCGAAAAGCGTTGATGTTGCCAAAATCCTCGAACTGAATCAGGGTATGGTGAAAATTATCCTGGACCGCCATGATGAATTCCTCGATGAGGCTGTCGTATGCCTCCCCGCGGATCCGGTCATGACGCATGCCGAAATAGAGGGGATCGTTTTGAAGTTTGACGTTGTTGGTGCCTACGTCAATGGTCACCGGCAGACACCATGAGGGATGAATCCCCGCGCAGGCCGTATAGAGGGAGAGCTTGCCGACGGGAATCCCCATTCCCGCGACCCCCAGATCGCCCAGCCCCAGAATCCGTTCGCCGTCGGTAATGACAATCACCCGGACGTCCTTATTGGGCCAGTTCTTGAGAATCCTGGAGAATTTACCTTTGTTCCGGGACGAAACAAAAATCCCTTTGGGGCGTCGGAAAATGTGAACATATTCCTGGCAAGCCAAGCCGACGGTAGGGGTGTAGATAATGGGCATCATCTCCTCGAGATAGTCGGCAAGTACTCGATAATAGAGGGTTTGGTTGCGATCCTGAAGGGCCGCGAGAAAGATATATTTTTCCAGATCGGAGGTTTTTCTTCGGTAATTGCCCATGGCCCTCAGGACCTGCTCGGACATGGTATTGATGCCCGGCGGCAGCAGCCCCCAAAGTCCGAGGGCATCCCGCTCTTCACGGGTAAACGCGGTTCCCTTGTTGAGGGCGGGATCGTAGAGGTAGTTGATGTTGGAGGGCGTGTTCGGGTAAGTGAGCCGGGAATTCAGATCATGCGCCATTGTCGATCTCCTTGACGGGTTATCAATCGCTTTCAAACAAACCGCCGCCGCCGGCGGCGAGGCCGACATCTTGTGTGTCCGCCTTAAGTTTATGACAAAAAAAGTTTTGATGATATCCCACGAGGATCTCTTTGTAAAGACCGATCTTTTTCACTGCCAATATCGCAACTGACGTCGGATAACTACCAGGATTCCGCAAATCCTCTGAGGCCGTCCATGTAAAGTTGCCCACAGGCAACGAAAAGCGGCAGCGAGGTCGACAGCAAGGGCAGACGGCATTCCGCGGCCGCATCGATGACGCCCCGATCAACCCGCCTTCCCCTCACGAATACGATACACCCCACTTCGGCGATAATGCCGAGCCTGACCACCTCCGAAGTGGTCAGGCCGGTCAGCAGTACGCAATCCCTGTCCGCCGATTTCAGAATTTCGGCCACCAGTTCCCCACCACAGGCCGACCAGATGCTTCGGTCCTGAAAAGCCTCACCCGTGAGATAACGGGCCTCCAACAATTCCTGGATTCTTGAAATTTTCACGGCTCGATGTCCTTGTCATTCCGGCATCACGTCGGCGGGGGCTCCGGGCGTCGGCATCAAGGGGTTGCGACGATCTTGTCCTGATCCAGGTGAAAGCGAACGGGTCCCCGATAGTTTTGAGTTCCGAAGCGGGCATGAAGCGCGCATTCGGATGTCGGGTTCGACCAGGAGGTGGCGATGGCCACGTGGCCTTTGGGAAATGCCGTCACCTCCGCCGGGATATAGTCCAGGGGTGCCAGCGCGGTTTCCTTCTCCACCAGGTCGTCCTTTTCACCGTAGCAGATCAGCCAGGGAATGCCCTTTTCCTGGATTCGCCCGAAGTTGAGCGGTCTGCCGAATAGCTTGACGGGCAAGGTGCCGTCGGCGGTAACCGGAATGTTGTAGGAATCGAAGCTCATGCGGGTGACGGCCAGGGGAAGATCGCACCGCTCGTTTTGAAGCCAGTAGTTGATGGCTGCCGCCGTCTTGCTGATCTTCGGCGGCCGGCCGGCTCTCGGGTTGAACATCATGAGGTCTCGCAGGAAGGCGACCACCGGGAACTCGGCCTCGATGCTCTTGAGTTTATACACCCATCCCATGAGGGTTCCATCCCCCACCTTGTTGCCGTTCGGCAGTTTTTTAGTGCCATACATCAGATCGTTGAACCGTTTGGGAAGATTGCCGAAAAAAGCCTCGAATCCCCGACTCCGGGTTCCGTCCATGGGAGAAACGCAGGTGATGAGCGTGTCCACGACGCCGTCCAGTTCGCCGGAGAGCAGACTGCAGACCGCCATGTAGCCGCCCTGGCAGTAGCCGTTCAACGTCACCGGTTTACCGTGGGCCGCCATGATCCTTTCACAAAAAATTCGCGTGTCTCGGGCGTCATCTTCTCCGGTGGCGAGTTGGACGGCCGGCGTCACCGCGATATCCTTCATGATACGGATATAGGTGGGGATTCCCACGTTGGCAAAGCAATGGGCATAGCTGCGATTTTCCCGGGGCAGGAATCCCAGGATATTGGCGCCCAGTACATAGGGGGGCAGAATCAGAATCGGCTTTCCGTCACGCCGTATCTCCGTATGAGGATCTATAGGCAGGATCTGGTAAAGGATAAACCGGTCGGTTTCCGCAACCTTGACATTCTCCCCCCGCTCGAACCCGAATCCATATTCGGATTCGATGTCCCGGATCGCCTGCGGATAGCCCCTGACCAGCATCTCCGACATTATGGCCTGCCGCTCCGTGAATGCGAGAATGTCTCCGCCGTTGCCGTCCCAGTCGAAGACGGTGCCGAACAGGGCATCCATGGCCTTTTTCAGCTCCATGTTGCTGAAATCGCTCATGGCTTTCATGCTTGAAATGATGGCCCTGCTGCTCACGTCGCTGTTGAATTGCATGAGCTCCGCATAGGACATGAGGCCCTCCATCGGATCGGTCTTCGTCATTTTTTCTCTCTCGGCTTCGGTGAAATAGCTGGTCGCGAGAATATAAGGCACCATGAATTCGTTCATGTATCTGCAAAATCCGCTCATGCAATTTCCAGCGGATAGGGTCTGATTGTACATTGCTTTGAATAATGACAAATATTTTTCCATCAGATCAGATTTCCTTCTTCCAAGAATTCATTTTTGTCTACATCCCGCCAAGCGCCGCAACAGACCCTCGGAACCCTGTCATTCTTCATAGGATCCGCTTTGAATGTTGGGTCCCATTTTAAATGCCGATCCGGAGCCATGCGTTTTGATCCGGCACTCCCATGGCGGGCGCCTTTCAGGATTCGATAAAGTATGCAGCAAAATCCAGCAGTGTCAACTTTTATTTTGCGATGCATCATTTTACATTAGTCCGAACCCATGACCGGCTCAACTCATTTTAGTGATATATATAATTTTAACAAATAATTGAATCATTAATTCTCCTGCGTAACTCTCCAGACAACAAAAATTCAAAACTTTTTGCGTCGCATCATTTTGTTTCAGGCGCCGGCACAGAATCAACCTTTGCCGCCGCCTGTCTGATCCGACCCCGGACAAAACAGGTTGGCTGCCCGCAACGGTGGGAAAGCGCATCATGCGCCAGACATTCCTTGCAGACCGATGGGTAAAATAATGTAAATGCCCGGCAAGACCTTATGTATTGGCTATGGAAGGTACCGCCGGCCGAAAGCCGTGCCTTGGGCCGACAGGGGGGTCCGACGTTCCCGGGGATAGATGGAATGCTGAAGACGCCGATTATATCAGGGCCCAACTTTCGACTTTCACAGGCCGTATCCTCCCGGCACCGCTATCCGGTCATCATCATGAAAGTCGAAAGTTGAGATCAGGATATTTTTATCTGATCATAAACCCGCCGCCGCGGATGAAATACACACTTGGGGGTATTCCAGCGAAATGAAAACCCGCTTAGACTGAATTCAATGATCATGCGGAGACCGATCCAAAACCCTTTCCGCCATCGTGCCGACGACTTCTTCGCCTGCCGAAAGGAGGACGTGTATGACCATCAATTCAAAGCAGTTGGACCGCTCATCCCCAACCACATCCTTCGCCTCCTGCGGACACCAGAGACTCATTCTCCTGCCGAAGTCCGGCCATCGCCTGCGGTGTTGCCGTTGCAAAAAAATTCTCCCCCCGGAAACTTCCCGTCTACGCTTCTGCCCCAGCTGCTATGCGACTGACGGCTTCCGACAATATACGTTTATGGAGACCAATATCATAGACGTCTCATTTGCGCGTTACCGTTGCGAAGACTGCGGCATGATGATCCACGCCCGATAGGCCAGGCCGCCGTCAGACCTTCAATTGTCGTTGAAACCGGTGGTGGGATATGTTAACGGATAAACTATTCCACCGCTGCTGGGAAACAGGGTCCTCCTCGACCGAGACCCCGCCAACCCGGAGTGAAAATGACGGGGAGGTATCTGGACGTCCGACTACAGGGCGAAACATTACAACAAATGAGAAGAATTGCCAAATTTGCCATCCTCGCGCTCGCCTGCGTCGGGCTGATCGTTCTGGGTCTGCGCTATGTCATTTTCAAAGACGCCCCCCTTGAAACCACCGAAATCGTCCTTTACGGCAATGTCGACATCCGGGAAGTCGAACTGGCCTTCAACGGGAATGAGCGGATTGCCGACATCCGTGTCGAGGAAGGACAATCGGTCCGGAAAGGGGATCTGCTGGCGAGACTCGAAAGCCGACGACTGCAGCTCGCCGTCGACCGGAGCGCGGCCCGGGCGGCGGCACAGGTCAATATTGTCGAGAAGCTGCTGGCAGGCAGCCGGAAAGAAGAAATTTTTCAGGCCCGAGCCCAGGCCGAGGCCATTCGGCAGCGGGCCGAAAGTGCCAGACGCACCTACGAACGGCTCCGCCCCCTGGCCGACGAGAATCTGGCTTCCCGGGACAGGGTCGACACCGCAAAAGCGCTGGCCGACAGCGAACATGCAAGCCTCGAGGCGGCTGTTGAACGTCAGAATCTTGCGGAACGAGGGCCTCGCAGGGAAGACATTGCCGCGGCCCAGGCCACGCTCAAGGTTCTCCAGGCGGAGTTGGAGATCGCCCGCCGGAATCTCATGGACGCCGAGCTTTTTGCCTCCGATGACGGCGTCATCCGAAACCGCATTCTCGAGCCCGGCGACATGGCCTCGCCCGGACGCCCCGTGCTGACCCTGGCCCTGAACGACCCTGTGTGGGTTCGGGCCTATGTCTCCGAAACCGACCTCGGCAGGATCCATCCGGGCCAGACGGCCGTCATCAGGACGGACAGCTTTCCCGACAAGGTCTATCCGGCATGGATCGGTTATATTTCCCCTACCGCGGAATTCACCCCCAAGACGGTGGAGACCACCGAGGTCCGCTCCCATCTCGTCTACCAGGTCCGGGTCTTCGCCTGCAACCCTCAAAACGAACTTCGCCTCGGCATGCCGGCCACCGTCACCATTCCCCTGAACGCTCATCCCGAGCCCGGGAACGATCCGCCCCCCTGCCCGGGACGGGATGAACCGTAATGTCGGCGCCCGATGAAATCCTCGGACCCGCGATGCCGGCGGACGAGAGCCCTTTCGTCATTTTTGCGGAAAACCTTCAGAAAAGTTTTGCCGCCGGGAAAAAACGCGTCAAAGCCCTCGACAAGGTCACCATCCGGGTACGCACGGGAGGCGTCACCTGCCTCATCGGCCCCGACGGCGCCGGAAAGACCACCTTTATGCGGACGGCCGCGGGTCTGCTCAAGGTGGACGGCGGTCAAATGACGGTTTGCGGCATCGATGCGGCAAAGGATCCCCTGGCCGTTCAGGACCGGATCGGTTACATGCCCCAGCAGTTCGGCCTGTATGAAGAGCTGAGTGTACAGGAAAACCTGGATCTGTACGCCGATCTCCAGGGCGTACCCCCGACCGCAAGGCCCGGAATCTATGCCGAACTGATGCAAATGACCCGCCTCGGGAATTTCACCGACCGCCTGGCGGGTCGTCTCTCGGGAGGCATGAAACAGAAGCTGGGGTTGGCCTGCACACTGGTCAAGCCGCCGCGTCTCCTGCTTCTGGACGAGCCCACCGTAGGCGTGGACCCGGTATCCCGCAGGGAACTGTGGGCCATCGTGACGCGGCTTGTCAGTGAATCGGGAATCAGTGTTCTCCTGAGCACCGCCTATCTCGACGAGGCGGAGAGATGCGACGCGGTGGTGATCCTTCACGAAGGACAGGTTCTCGATGAAGGCCGCCCCGAGGATTTCGCCCGGCGCCTCACCGGACGCACCTTCCGGGTCCAGGTCCCTCCAACCGCGAAACGCCGTGTTCAGGCGGCTCTTGCCGGCCGGAAAGGCATAATCGATACGGTCATCCAGGGAGACGCCGTGCGCGTCGTCATCGCGGAAAACCGCGGCGAAAGCGTGTCGCCCGCCCGGGAGCCATTCCGGACAGGCACACCCGCTCCCGACAATCTGATCCGCGGCATCCCCGACGCCGCCGTTGAACCCGTGCCGCCCCGGTTCGAGGACAGTTATATCGCGCGCCTCAAGGAAACAGGGGCCGGCGGGCAAGGCTTCGAAATAGATATCCCGGCCTCCGAAAACCGGGGGAACGACACGGAACCCGTTATCCGGGTCGACCGCCTGCAACGTCGGTTCGGGAGCTTTTACGCAGTCCGGGACGTGAGTTTCGAGGTCCATTCCGGGGAAGTGTTCGGGCTCCTGGGCGCCAACGGCGCCGGGAAGACCACGACATTCCGCATGCTGTGCGGGCTTCTGCCGGCAAGCGACGGAGAGATGCGGGTCGCCGGACTGGACCTGCGGAGAGCGACGGCCAGAACCCGTGCCAGAATCGGATACATGGCCCAGAAGTTTTCCCTGTACCGCAACCTGAGCGTGCGTCAAAACCTGCGATTTTTCAGCAGCGTCTACAATCTCCGAGGTCGTGAGCGAAATCTCCGAATCCAGTGGGCCCTTGACCGGTTTGACCTTTCGGGGATGGCGGATGTCGCCGGCGAAGAGCTTCCCCTGGGGTACAAGCAGCGACTCGCCCTCGCCTGCGCGCTCATGCACGAACCGGAGATCCTCTTTCTGGACGAACCGACCTCCGGCGTCGACCCCATGGCCCGGCGGGAGTTCTGGTCTCACATCAACGTATTGGCACGGAGCGGCGTCACCCTGATGGTAACGACCCATTTCATGGAAGAAGCGGAATACTGCGACCGGCTCGCCATCATGGCGGCCGGACGAATCCTGGCCGTCGGAACCCCCACCGAGATCAAGGCCCGGGCCGCCTTGCACCTCGGCGCCCCGTCGGGGACCCTTGAAGAGGCCTTCATCGCCCTCATCGAGACCGAGGCGGATAACGCGGAATGAGGCCTTCACCGGACCGCCGGACATTTGAACGCCCCCGGCGCCGCATCGTCGGCATGCGCCGGTTGCGGGGTATGATCCGCAAGGAATTTCTGCAGATCCTTCGGGACCCCAGCAGCATCGCCATCGCCTTTCTGCTGCCGGTACTTCTCCTTCTGATCCATGGGTACGGCGTTTCCCTGGACGCCACCAACGTACCCATCGCCTTTGTCGCCGAATCACCGAGCGCCGAAGCCGTCTCTCTGGGGGAGGCGTTTGCCGGATCGCCCTATTTCAACGTTCGGAAGTTCCGGACCATGCAGGACGCCGTGACCGCGCTCACCACCCACCAGGTCAACGGCATCGTCCGGGTGCGGGACAATTTCTCGGGCATTCTCGATCCATCCCGACAAGCGCCCATACCCATCCAGGTCATCCTCAACGGCGTGGATGCCAACACGGCCCGGCTGGTGTCCGGCTACGCGGACGGCGTGTGGGCGCTTTGGCTCCAGGACCGGGTCCGGCAGGCCGGCGGAGAGATCCGGCCGCCCGTGGAGCTCGTCAGTCGAATCTGGTACAACAGCGAAATGCGGAGCCGGAATTTTTTGGTGCCGGGACTGATCGCGGTGAACATGACCCTCATCGGCGCCCTGTTGACGGCCATGGTCATGGCCCGGGAATGGGAGCGGGGAACCCTCGAGGCGCTCATGGTCACGCCCGTCTCCATCCTCGAAATTCTGCTCGGAAAGCTCATCCCCTATTTCATCATGGGGATGGGCGGCATGGCCCTCTCGGTCATCATGGCGGTGGGGGTCTTCGCGGTGCCGCTCCGAGGCTCACTGGGCGTCCTGGTCCTGACGTCGTCCGTCTTTCTCCTGGTCTCTTTGGGTATCGGGCTGTTCATCTCCATCGTCGCGAGGAACCAGTTCGTCGCCGGGCAGATCGCCATCATCGTGACGTTCCTGCCGGCATTTCTCCTCTCCGGATACATCTTCGACATCGCCGGCATGCCCCGAGCGGTGCAGATCGTCACCCATGCCGTCGCGGCCCGGTATTTCATCGCCATTCTTCAGTCGAGCTTTCTGGCCGGCGACATCCCGGCCGTAATCGGTCCCAACCTCGCGGCCCTCGTTCTCATGGCGGTCTTCTTCCTGACCCTGTGCGGCCTCAAGTCCAAGAAACGATTGGATTAGAGAGGTCAGGGTATGATTCACCGCATTGCCGCACTGATCGTCAAGGAGTTTCTGGCCCTCTTCCGCGACAAACGGAGTCG
>NZ_JBFXGG010000060.1:0-19912 GCF_050178255.1 Desulfococcus sp.
ACGTGATCCGAAACAACAGCGGCCTTTTCAGCGGCGGCTTCAGAAGCGGCCACCCGACGCTGGACAACGCCCTGGTCGATTCGGACAACGACAACATCCGCGTTCACCATAACATGATCACCCAGAACGGCGGCATGAACGGCGCCGGCGGGGGTGTCTCGCTCTGCACCGGCTCGGACAACTACCAGGTCACCGACAACTTCATCTGCGGCAACTTCGCCTTGAGCGACGGCGGCGGCATCGGCCACCTGGGATTGAGTGAGAACGGCCGCATCGCCAACAACGACATTCTGTTCAACGAGTCCTTCAACCAGGGTCTCACCGTCCACGGCGGCGGCATTCTGATCGCCGGCGGCGGACCCGCGGCCGGACAGCTGACCCCGGGGTCGGGATCGGTGGTGATCGAAGGCAACCGCGTTCTCGGCAATCTGGCCGGTGCCGGTGACGGCGGCGGCATCGCCCTGGTGCGCGTCAACGGCCAGGATGTGGACGGCAACCGCAACCAGTTCAACCGCTGGTACGGCATCGACATGTTCGACAACATCATCGCCAACAACGTGTCGGCCCTGGCCGGCGGCGGCATCGCGCTGCGCGACGTCGTCAAGGCCAACATCGTCCACAACACCGTGGCGCATAACGATTCCACGGCTACGGCGGGCAATGCGTTTTCACCGGGATTTCCGAACCAGAGCAACCCCCAGCCGGCCGGGATCGTTTCCCACGCCCACAGCACCGAGCTCAACGCCGCGGTGAGTCGGGCAGGCAACCGCGTGCCCGCCGGCCTGAAGACGACATTTGCCAACCCGCGCCTGGCGGACAGCATCATCTGGCAGAACCGGTCTTTCTACTTTTCCGGTGATCCAGATGCCGATCCGCCTCTATATACACTGTTGCCGGATCCGGATTCGCCGGACTACCGGGATATAGCCGTCATCGGAGCGGCCGGCTCCCTCAGCCCTCAATATTCAGTGTTGACGAGCCTGACCGGGTTCGACGGCGTCGACTACACCGGCAGCGGCAACACCGATGGGGATCCGATGCTTGCAGATGCCTATTTCAACGGATCCAGGAATCCGACGATAAGCCTGCCCGAGCCCCTGTTTGCGGCGCCGGCCTTCGACGAGGGCGGCAACTTCATCCAGGTCCGCTTCGGGCCGCTGACCCTGGAAGACAAGGCGGCACGCGACACCCTGTACCACCTCACAACCGGATCGTCCGCAATGAATACGGGCACCAGCCTCAATACTGAGTTCCCCGCTCTGTCCGACGACTTCGACGGGGATGTGCGGGTCGCTCCGGTAGACATCGGCGCGGATGAATACGCCGCGCCGCCGGCACCCTGAACAGAAACCATTCCCGCCGGACGCATTTTCCGGCGGGGATCCCCACAATGAAAGGAGTCCACCATGAGCAAGACACGATGCATCATTCTGATGCTGATGGTTCTGTTGCCGGCGGTCGCCGGGCCGACCTGGGCGGCCGTCTCGTTCCAGTGCCCCAACAATTACGTACCGCGGGGGAACAGAACCCCCTTCGACGCGTTCAACGACATCAACGGCGACGGCATTCTGCGGGCCGATGCGGGCGAAATCCTCGACCCCGTCAGCCCCAACCAGGTCTGCATGCACCTGACCGGCGGGGACGGGTTCGGCGTCATGGCAGACGGGGTGACCCAGTATCTATTCGGCTTTTCCAACGTCACCGGCGTTCCCGACAACCAGGTCATGGCCGAGGGGGCCCTGGCCGCCGAATGGCCGGCCCCCAACATCGATCTGAAGGAGGGGGACGAGTTCTATCTGACCCTCAGCAACGTGGGGATGCAAATCCGTCCGGATCTGTTCGACCCCCACACGGTCCACTACCATGGCTTTCCCCAGTCCTCCAATATCTATGACGGTCTCCCGGAATCGGGCATCGCCATCAATATGGGTGCCAGCCTGACCTACTATTACAACAACGTGGAGCCCGGCACCTACATGTATCACTGTCACGTCGAGGCCACCGAGCATATGCAGATGGGCATGCTGGGAAACCTCTACGTCCGGCCGGCCCAGGATGGTACGGCCCATACCTTCCAGGGACGCAGCTACTCGCAGTTTGCCTACAACGACGGGGACGGCTCGACAGGCTATAATGTGGTCGTGCCCATCCAGCTCGGCGGCTTCGACAGACAGTTCCACGATGCCAGTTTGAATATCCAGCCCCTGCCTTTTGCGACCATGTGGGACGACTATCCCATGATCAACGGCAGGGGTTACCCGGACACCGTAAATACGGCCGACCTGCCCCCCTCCCCGGAGAATCCCGGCAAGGTATCCCAGAAAATGCACTCGCTCATTACGGCCACCGTCGGCCAACGGATTCTGCTGCGCATCTCCAACCTGAACGTCACCCGTTTTCACACCCTTGCGAGCACCATTCCGATGCAGGTGGTGGCCAAGGACGCTCGGTTGCTGCGAAGCGCCGATGGTCAGAACCTCTACTACACCACCAACTCGATAACCCTCGGGGGCGGTGAAAGCTACGATGTGATCCTGGATACATTGGGGTTATCCGCGGGAACCACCTACTTCCTTTACACCACCAACCTGAATCTCCTCAGCAACGACACCCAGGATTACGGCGGCATGATGACCGAAATCCGTATTCAATAAAGGAGGCGCGCCATGCAAGAAAAAATGTTCATTAAAAACCGCCTGGTTTCCCTACTGGCCGGTGCGCTCCTCCTGGTGATCACCCCAGGAGCCCATGCCGGTCACACCGGAATCGACGGCATCACGGGACAAACCACCTTCAATTTCACGGCCAAGGCAGACTACATCACCACCGCCGACGGCGGAAATCACATGATCTGGGGCTATGCCGACAACGGCAACAACGAGGGTGTCGGCGGCAGGGCCCAATACCCGGCCCCGACAATCATCGTCAACCAGGGCCAGACCATCACCGTTAACCTCACCAACACCCTCAGCGAACCCGTCTCCATTATTTTTCCCGGCCAGACCGGCGTGACGGCAGGCGGCGACGCTCAGGGACCGTTAACCTGGGAAGCCAATCCCGGCGGCGGCACGGCAAGCTATTCCTTCGTCGCCTCCCAGCCCGGCACCTATCTGTATCACAGCGGCACCCACATGGACCTGCAGGTGGAGATGGGGCTTCTGGGGGCGCTGATCGTTCGGCCGTCCATGGGGACCAACTATGCCTACAACAGTGCCGAAACCCGCTGGGACCGCGAGTATCTGTTCCTGCTGACCGACATGGACCCCAGGATTCACCAGGAAGTGGAGTTCGGCAATATGGCCCAGGCCGAAACGTATCTCACCGAGCGGTTCGCCGTCTACTGGTTCATCAACGGCCGGGCGGCGCCGGACAACATGGCCGAACCCTTCGTGCCGTGGCTGCCCACTCAACCCTACAATACCGTTCCCCGTATGCACCCGGGCGAACGACTGCTCATGCGGGTGATCGGCGGGGGCCTCGACCTGCATCCCTTTCACCACCACGGCAACCACGCGGACATTATCGCCAGAGACGGACGGATGCTCAGCAGGAACGGCACTGGGCCCAACCTGGCCGAATCGGTCTTCACCATCAAGTCGGTGCCCGGACAGACCGTGGACGCCATTTTTACGTGGACCGGCGAAAAGCTGGGCTGGGACATCTACGGCACGCCGGATGACGGACGGCCTTTCCATGCCTGCATTGACGCCAACGGGGACGGTTACGCCGATCCGGACAACCCGGGCAACAACCCCTACGAATACTGCCCCGATCACGGCAAGCGGTTTCCCACGATCCTGCCCGAAAAACAGGACCTGGCCTTTGGCGGCTGGTACGGCGGCAGCCCGTTTCTGGGCGGCATCGGCGCCCTGCCGCCGGGAGAGGGGGGGTTGAATCCCAACGGCGGGTTCAGTTACATGTGGCATTCTCACACTGAAAAAGAGTTGACCAATTGGGACATCTTCCCCGGCGGCATGCTCACCATGTTAATCATCGAGCCATGGACGGCGGAGATACCCTGAAGACAGGAGGGATGAAGAATGAATCAGAAAATACGCAAATGTATGGTGCAACTCGGCTTGATGCTGGTTGCGGTTGCTCTGATGGCAGGTCCCTCCTTGGCACATACGGTCGACCTGACTGCAGAGCAGTTTACACAGACCATCGACCCGGACGGAACAGGGGCTCTGGAAGAGGATATCACCATGTGGGGTTTCGCCCTGAGCGGCGGAACACCTTCGGTGCCGGGACCCCGAATCACCGTTCCGCCGGGGGACACCACGCTGACCATCAACCTTACCAACAATCTGGCTGAACCGGTTTCCATCCTCATACCCGGACAGGGCTATCCCGCCGTGACCGGCGGGATAGCCCCGGGAAAGACGGGCTCCAGCTTCACGTCGTTTACAGCCCAGGCGGACGCTTCGGGGGGAACGGTGTCGTATACCTGGTCAGGCCTGAAACCGGGAACCTACATCTACCACAGCGCCTCCAACCTGTCCAAGCAGGTCCACATGGGCTTGTATGGCGCGTTGACCGCGGATGCCGCGGCGGCCGCTGCTGGAAGCCCGGCACAGGCTTATCCGGGCATCGCCTACGACAATGAAGTCGTGCTGTTCTACAGCGAGATCGACCCGGCATTGCATGTCCCGCCGGCCGCGGCGCATCCCAACAACTACACGCCCCGGTACTTCCTGGTCAACGGACAGCCTTACGTGGATGGCGTAACCCCGCCCATTCCCGCAGGCGCCGCCGGAGAGCGCACGCTGATTCGACTGCTCAGCGCCGCCCTTGACGACCTTGTGCCCACGATCAACGGTATGCACTGGGACCTGATCGCCGAAGACGGTAATCCCTATCGCTACGCCAAAAAACAGTACACCGCCCTGCTGTCGGCCATGAAAACCAGAGACGCCGTTATCGTGCCGGACAGCGAGGGCACGTTTTCGGTGTTCGACCACCGTATGAACCTGAGCAACGCCCAAGCCGCCTCCGGCGGCATGCTGGCGCAGCTCCAGGTGGGCGGCGCCGGTCTGACGGCCGGCGACGATACGGCTGCCACGGCCGAGGACACGCCGGTAACCATCACCGTTCTCGCCAATGATCCTGGCGCAACGTCGGTCGATTCCGTCACCCAGGGTGCCAACGGTTCCGTCGTCAACAACGGTGCGGATGTCACTTACACGCCGAATCCCAATTTTACCGGCACTGACATGTTCACCTACCGGTCGACCGACGGCACTGCGATCAGCAACACGGCGAATGTCACCGTCACGGTCAGCAACGAGAATGATTCGCCTGCGGCAAGCCCCGATGCCTATGCGGTCGTGGCCGGAGAGACGCTCGACGTGACGGCCCCCGGCGTTCTGGCGAACGACAGCGACCCGGACGGCGATCCACTGACTGCGGTTCTCGATACCGATGCGGCCGGCGGAACGCTGAATCTGAATCTGGACGGCGGCTTCGTCTACACCCCGAACGCCGGCACCACCAATGATACGTTCACCTATTTTGCCAATGACGGAGCAACGAACAGTGCGACGCCGGCCACGGTGACGATCACGGTCACGGCGGCGCCGGCCAACCAGGCGCCCGTCGCCAATGACGACTTCGCCGAGACCACCCGCAACACCGCTGTGACCATTGTCTTGACGGACAACGACACCGATTCGGACGGCAATATCGATCCGAATTCAGTGGTCGTAACGGGTGAAGCACTCACCGCCGGAGTTTACAGGGCCACCAGCACGCGCGGCGGCGTCGTGACCAATCTGAAAAACGGATCGGTAGTTTATGAGCCGCGCCGAAACTTCAGGGGAACCGACACCTTCACCTACAATGTCTTCGACACCGAAGGCGAAATGTCCAATCAGGCAACGGTACAGGTGAATGTTGTCCGGTAAAACAACCCGTTGACCGCCGGATCCGTCCACATGGGCAGGCCACATGGGCGGGTATCCGGCATTTCACGGAAAGGATTTTCCTATGAAAAAGACACGGTATATCACGCGGCTGACGCTGGTGCTGCTGTGTGCGGGGCTGCTGGGGACAAGCCTTCCCGCGGCTTCCGAACCAAAGCCGCCGCAGGGCGCCGAGATTCCAAAAACGGCCGAACCCAACCCGACGTCAGCGTGGGGCATCGCGGTGACCGCTATCCATACCGCAGCCGCCGGCAACATGATCGATTTCCGATACAAGGTGCTGGACGCCAAAAAAGCTGAAGCCCTTTTTTCCAAAAAGACCCGGCCCTACCTGATCCACGAAAAGACGGGAAAAACCCTGTCGGTTCCGCGAACGGCCAAGGTCGGGCCCCTGATGAGTTCCTATCACCCCAAACAGGACCGGATCTACTGGATGTTTTTCGGCAACCAGACAAAGCTGGTCAAGCCTGGCGACATGGTGAGCGTGGTTATCGGCGACTTCAAAGCGGAACACCTCACGGTGCAATAGACGGATGTGTTTCGGTAGAAACCGGATACCGACGTCGGAACGGCTCACAAATGGAAGGTGACGCATGAAAAAGACAATCTTGATGATGTGTTTAAGCCTGTCGCTCGTGTTCGCGACAATTGGACCGATCCAGGCCGGCGACATCGGTGATGAATTGTTGGCGGTGATGACGGCGGCGGATCCAGACACGGCAATCCCGGTGATCATTCGCCTGGAAGACCAGGAGGAGATCAAAACCGGAAACATCCGCGGCCGCTCGGCCGCCAGAATATCGGAGCTGCTCCGGCAAAACGCCCATGCCGCTCAGGGGCTTTTGAGGGCATTGCTCCGTGCGGAAGGCCTTCAGAATATCGTCTCCCTGTGGATCATCAACGGCATCGCCGTATCGTTGACTCCCGACCAGATTCTGGCGTTCGCCGCCCATCCCAACGTGAAGAGCATCGTCCTGGACGACGTTGTCGAGGCACCGGTTCCGCCGGAGCCGTCTGAGATCACGGGAAGCGGAGAGGCTTGGAACAATCTGGGCGCCATCAACACGCCGCCGCTCTGGGACCAGGGAATCGACGGCACGGGGATGGTAGTGGCCGCCATGGATACGGGCGTCGACCTGAACCACTCCGATCTTTCTCCTGCCTGGCGCGGAGGCGGCAACAGCTGGTATGATCCCAACAATGAACATGCTTTTCCATATGACAAAACCGGTCACGGCACCCGGGTGATGGGTGTCCTGGTGGGCGGATCGAAAAGCGGCGTCCCCATCGGCGTAGCTCCCGGCGCCCGCTGGATTGCGGTGAAGATTTTCAATGACGCGGGCGTCGCGTCATACAGCGCCATCCATCAAGGGTTTCAATGGCTGCTCGACCCTGACGGCCTGCCCGACACCGAGGACGCTCCCCATGTGGTCAACAACTCCTGGGGGCTGAACGACGCGGCAGGGAATTGCATCACGGAATTTCAGACAGATGCCGAGATCCTGAAGGCGGCTGGGATCGCCCTGGTGTTTTCCGCCGGCAACAGCGGGCCGGGAAGTCATACCAGTGTCAGTCCCGCCAATTATCCTGAAAGCTTCGCCGTGGGCGCGGTGGATCGGAATCTCGCTGTAGCCTCATTCAGCAGCCGGGGTCCCTCGGCCTGTGACGGCGGCGTCTATCCCGAGGTGAACGCGCCGGGGGTTGATATTTACACGACCGACAAGACCTACGGCGGAACCTACAATCTGTACACGCTGGCGACCGGCACCTCCTTTGCCGCGCCCCACGCGGCCGGTTCCATGGCCCTGCTCAGGGACGCCTATCCCGGCGCCGCCGTAGGCGAACTGGAGCTGGCCCTTGAAGACAATAAATTCGGATCCGGCGTGATCGATGTCGCCGCGGCCTACACACAGTTGGCGAACCCACCGGGATGTGTCGACGACGACAACGACGGCTATTTCGCTTCAGCCGGCTGCGGCACCCCGGCCGACTGCAAAGACGACGATTTCAACGTCAACCCTGCAACATCGGAAATCAAGCACGACGGCATCGACCAGAACTGCAACGGCTATGACCTGACCATCGACGTCCTGAAAGCGGCATATGTGTCGGGAGAAGACACCCTCGCCGTGGAGGCCGTGAGCGATCAAGGTCAAAAGGCTGCCCTGGAGGTGATCGGTTACGGCGCCATGCGGTGGGACCGCAAAACAGCGAAATGGACCCTTTCGGTCCGGAGCGCCGGCGGGGACCCTGAAAAAGTGGTGGTTTCCGGCATTGAAGGTGCCGTCATCGCACCGACTACCGTCAGTGAAGGATCCTCACCCGGGAAAGGTGGTGGAAAAATCAAGAAATGATGCCATCGATACCATCACCCCGGAAATGGGTGTTACGGCATCCCGGGATCGATGTCCCGGGACGCTGATGAAATAGTCTCAACTTTCGCCTTTCACAGGCCGGTGCCGGTCACCATCATGGAAGTCGAAAGTTGAGAAATATAAATGTAAAGGAGTGTACATCATGAAAATCCCCAATATTTCATCGCTGAAAGTTCAACGGTCGGAAGTCGCCGGAATTCTCATCGCAATGGTCTGTCTGTTTCTGACATTGAGTTTCAACGTGAACGCCGCCGCACAAAATGTCGACAAGCCGGACAAGCGACAAGACGTCTACACCATCGATCGCCTGGATGAAAAAGCCGTCCCCGCGCAAAAACGCCAGGAGTGGAATACGCTCAAACGGAAGCTGGCCGTCGAATACACGGACTGTGCCGAGGATTGCGGCCAGGGCGAGGATTGCCAAGACAGATGCTGGGATGTGTACAATTTCCGGTTGGACCGCGAATATCAAAGAATGATTTACGAAGGCGCGCCTTGAACGAAATCGCTGTTCAGGGACGCATTTCCGTCCCGAAAGATCGGCGACTTCAAGAGATTTTACGAAAGGGGACGGCCGCGACATCATCTCCTGTCCAAAGGCGATCCGGCGTCCCCTTTTCCTGGGCCGGGTCGACCGAAACCATCTTTGGTATCTTGACGCCCAAGCCCCATTCAGGATATGGACGGCGGCAAAGGAGCGTCCCCCATGACCGCTGAAATCTCTCTGCAGAAACGCATCAAACGGCACGTCATCGGTCGAACCCGGGAGTTTTTCATCGCCGTTTCCCCGGGCCTTGAAAGAGTCTGCCTGGAGGAGCTGACGGGGCCGCCGCTTTCCATCGAAGGCGCCGCCGTCCTTCCCGGCGGAATCGCATTCGAGGGGCGACTCCCGGACTGCTGGCGCGCCAACCTCCACCTCCGAACCGCCAACCGGATTCTCATGAGAATCGGGACGTTCAAGGCCGCAACCTTTCCCCGGCTTCAACAGCACCTGTCGGCAATCCCATGGGAGCTCTATCTGACGTCGGACGCCCCGCCGCTCGTGCATGTCACCGCCGCCAAAAGCCGTCTTCATCATACGGGCGCCATTGCCGAAAGGGTTCTGGCAAGCGTCGGAGAGCGCCTCCGGAAATGGCCGCCGACAGACCGCGTCGATCGGGACGCCGGCGGACCACAGCGCATTTTCGTACGCGCTGAAAAGGACCGGTTTACCCTGTCCATCGACAGCAGCGGGGAGCTGCTTTACAAACGGGGCGTCAAAACCCAGGGCGGAACGGCTCCCATCCGGGAAACCGTCGCCGCCGCGGCGCTGATGCTTGCCGGATACACCGGCAGAGAACCGCTTGTGGATCCCATGTGCGGGTCGGGCACCTTTGCCATAGAAGGGGCCATGATCGCGGCCGGCATCCCGCCGGGAGCCTTTCGGAGCTTTGCCTTCATGGGATGGCCCTCCTTCGCTCCCCGGAAGTGGGAATATCTCAAAAAGGGCGCCGAATCGCAAACGACCGACTCGGGCGCTCCCCGAATCTTTGCTTCGGATATAGACCCCGACGTCTGCCGGTCGCTTCGGAGCAGCCTCGACAAAACCAGGCTCTCCTCGATGATTGACGTCGCCTGCCGAGATTTTTTTGCAGTCGTTCCCCGGGAGATCACCCCTGACAAAGGGATCGTCACCCTTAACCCGCCCTATGGACGGCGACTGGGCACCCGCCGCCGAAGCCGGGCACTGTTTCGATCGGTGCTGACGCACCTCGAGAGCGCCTATTCGGGATGGAAAATCGCCTTGGTGGCGCCGGAGACGGAATGGATTCGGGATATCCCGTTCCCCTTGTCCCATCATGTCTTTCATCATGGCGGCATCCGGCCGACCTTGTTGATCGGCGCCATCCCATGATCCTGCCGTTCGGGTTTGCCTGCGCATTACGGAGGGGCGCCCGCAAGTATCCAACAGGAGACTCGATCCAAAAAGAACGCTTGACAGACCTGAAAGAACGCCATTATTTATTGGGTTAAGATTCTTGGACGGGTTCGTCTGCCCGATTGTCCGATTCCGTGTAAACAAGGAGCATTTTTAATGAAATTGAGATCCGTTGGCATATCCATCGGCATCCTGCTCGCGCTTGCCGTCGCCTGTTCCGGCGCTGCTGAAGGCACACCCGATGCACCGCTTGCCGCCGCTCCGGAGCCGATATTCACGTTCGAACCCGTTCTTGAGGGTGAAGAGGTGGTCCACGATTTCGTGGTCGAGAACCGGGGGACCGCCGAACTTCAGATTCACAGGGTTGAAACCGGCTGAGGGTGCACCGCCGCCTCGTATTCGAGGCAGATCCCCGCCGGGGGCGTGGGAAAAATCACCATCAAGGTCAACACCAAGGGATACGGCAATAAAAAACTCAGCAAGACCATCTCGGTCCTGACCAATGATCCGACGCAGGAAAGCCTGGTGCTTCAGATCGAAGGACATGTGGACCGGTTTGTCGACATCAAGCCCACCCGTGTCAGAATGACCGGCCAGGTGGGTCAGGAGATTTTCAAGGAAGTCAGCATCGTTCCCGTGGAAAAATATCCTTTCAGAATCCTGGACGCCAGCCCCCAAAAAGAGGGGAACATCCGGGTGGCGGTAACGGAGGACAAAGACAAAAAGGCTTATCGCCTCACCATTTTCAATCTGAGGCAGGAGAAAACCCGGTACTATGACGCCGTCATCATCAAGACGGACAGCAGTATCCGACCGGAGTTGACCATCAGCGTCTACTGCAACATCGCTGAAAAGCGGGAAAAAAGAGACGGTCAGGGATGATGCCCATACAAATTGTGATATTTGACTGCGACGGCGTGATGTTCGACACGGCGGGCATCAACAGGGCTTACTACAATCGGGTAATGACCTACATGGGCCGCCCGGAGATGACGGAGGAGCAGTTCGCTTATGTCCACGCTCACACGGGGGACGAGAGTATTGCCTTCCTCTTCGAAGACGAGCGCAGCTTCAGGGAAGCACAGGCCTTCAGGCAGACCCTCGATTACATGGAATTCATCCCCGACATGGTGATGGAGCCCCACCTGAAGCCGCTTATCAAGACACTTCGGCCCCGGTATAAAACCGCCGTCGTGACCAACCGAACAGACACCATGCCCGCCATCATATCGGAGTTCGATCTGAAAAGGGACTTCGACATGGTGGTGACGGCCTGGGACGTCCAGAACCCCAAACCCGACCCTGAAGGCCTGATCAAGGTTCTCAACCATTTCAGGCTTTCTCCCGAAGAGGCGATCTACGTGGGCGACACCCATGTGGATGAAGCGGCCTCATCGGCTGCGAGGGTGACCTTCGTAGCCTATGCCAACCCCGGCCTCAATGCGGCCTACCACATTCACAGCCTCGACGAGATCCGGAATATCGTCCGTTAACCCATCCGGCAGCCAATCCGATATTCGCGGATCTATGTCCATTCTCCCGGGTCCATTCTCCCGCCTCACACGCTATCGTCGGCTTTTCTTTCGGTCCTTGATCGGCTTTTTCTTTCCGAACTCGATTCGACCGGTCCGCTGACGCAACAGGAGGCGGATGGGGGTCTGGGTCAGACCGGTCCCTTCCCGGATCTGGTTGATCAGATATCTTTCGTAGGAAAAATGAACCGCATCGGGATAATTGACAAAGCAGACAAAGGTTGGCGGCCGGGTGGAGACCTGGGCGGCGTAGTAGAATTTGAGTCGTTTTCCCTGGTGAAGCGGCGGTTCGTTTCGGATAAGGGCTTCGCCGAGGACCTTGTTGAGTTGACCGGTGGTGATTCGAGTGGTGTACTGGGCATAGACGGCATCCACCCGGGAGAATATCCTGGACACCCGCTGCCCCGTCAAGGCTGAAATGGTCATGGCCGGGGCGAAGCTCAGAAATTTCGCCGCGAGGCGGAGCCGATCATAATAGGCCTTGGCGGTATGTTTATCCTTTTCCACCAGGTCCCACTTGTTGAGGAGCAAAATACAGCCGCAACCCCTTTCGTGGGCGTAGCCCGCAATACTGACATCCTGATCCGTGATACCGTCGGCGGCATCGATGACGATCAAGGCGATGTCGCACCTGTCCAGGCTTCTCAAGGACTTGATGATGGAAAATTTTTCCAGCTTCCGGGTGACCTTTCCCTTGCGTCGGATGCCTGCGGTGTCGATGAGACAATAGGATTTATCGTTGACCTTGAAGATGGAATCCACGGCGTCCCGAGTGGTTCCGGGCAGTTCGCTCACAACAAGACGCTCCTCCCCTAACATTCGGTTGATCAGGGAAGATTTCCCGGCATTGGGTCTTCCCACCACCGCTATCTTGATCATCTCCTCGGCCGGTTCGGGCCTGGAAGGCGGAATGACCGACACGAGTTCGTCCAGAAGATCCGACACGCCGTAACCGTGCTCAGCGGAAATGGGAAACGGGACGTCGATGCCCAGGCTGTAAAATTCATACAGCCGCTCCTCCTGCTCCTCCCCGTCAATCTTGTTCACGGCATAGAGCACCGGCTTTTCCGAACTCCGCAACACTGTCATCAGGTCCCGATCGAAAGGCGATACGCCCCCCTTGCCGTCCATGATGAGGATCACCACATCCGCATCCTGAACGGCCTGGCGGATCTGGGCCCGAATGGGGCCCGCAAAAAAATCCTGGTCATCCTCGGCGAACCCGCCCGTATCGACCAGTGTGAATTCCACGCCGTTCCAGACGGCCTGTCCGTAGATACGGTCCCGTGTCACCCCTGGAAAATTGTCCACCAGGGCGTTCCTGGAACGGGTGATACGGTTGAATAGGGTCGATTTGCCCACGTTAGGGCGTCCAACAAGGGTGACAATGGGTTTCATGCTTTGTCTCTGTATTCTATTTTGGCGTCTCTTCTCGCGTTTTTGTCATATGCAGAAATCAGAACTCGATGCTGCCGGGCGTCCTTGGAAAGGGCAGCACATCCCGGATATTGCGGATGCCGGTCATGAGCATCATCACCCGTTCGAATCCCATACCGAAACCACTGTGGGGAACGCTGCCGTATCGCCGGGAATCGATGTACCACCAATAATCCCTTCGGTCCAGGCCCATGTCGTCCATCCGGGCGGTAAGGACGTCAAGGCGTTCCTCCCTCTGACTGCCGCCGATGATCTCCCCGATACCGGGTACCAGAACATCCATGGCCGCCACGGTTCGACCGTCGTCGTTGACCCGCATATAGAACGGTTTGATCTCCATGGGATAATCGTAGATGATGACGGGCCGTTTGAAATGCACCTCGGTGATATACCGCTCGTGCTCGGACTGGAGATCCTTTCCGTAGACCGGGTCGTGATCGAATTTCCGCCGAGCCGTCTTCAGGATGTTCACCGCCTCTGTATAAGGAAGTCGAACGAATTCCGATGAAAGGATGCCGTCAAGGCACGCCCTTAAACCCTTGTCCACGAAACGGGCGAAAAGATCGATATCATCTGCCGCGTGATCGAGAATATATCGGGTCAGAAACTGAATCAGTTCCTGGCCCAGCGTCATGTTCCCGGCCAGATCGCAGAAGGCCATCTCCGGCTCCACCATCCAGAACTCGGCGACATGACGGCTGGTGTTGGAATTTTCCGCCCGAAAAGTCGGACCGAAGGTGTAAACATCCCCGAGCGCCATCGCGAACATCTCGGCTTCGAGCTGTCCGGAGACGGTGAGGCTTGCCTCTCTTCCAAAAAAATCAGCCGAAAAATCGACCTTGCCCTCTTTTTTGGGAATATCGTTCAAATCCAGGGTCGTCACACGAAACATCTCACCGGCCCCTTCGCAATCCGAACCCGTAATGATGGGGGAGTGAATGCAGGTGAACCCCCGTTCCCTGAAAAAGGTGTGGACGGCATAGGCCAGGGTCGACCGGATACGGAAGGCCGCTCCGTATTTGTTGGTCCGGGGTCGGAGGTGGGCGATGGATCGCAGAAATTCGTCGCTGTGCCGCTTTTTCTGGAGAGGATAGTCTTCATCAGCCGCACCGATGATCGTGACGCCCTCGGCCTGAATCTCCCATTTCTGGCCGCTGCCCTGGGAGGGGATCAGTCGACCGGTGACGGCGACGGCGGCCCCGGTATTCAGTCGTTTTACGTTGTCATAGTCCGCAATGGCGGCATCCGCTACCACCTGGATGTTTTTGAGGCAGGATCCGTCGTTCAACTCGATAAAAGAAAAGTTTTTGGAATCCCTGCGGGTTCTGACCCATCCCTTCACCAGAACATCGTTCACCGGATGCGCGGCATCGATCAGATGTACAATCTTTGTTCGCCTCATTCGTATCTCCAACGTTGTCATAAATAACGCAACTTTCGACTTTCATGACGTTGACCGGAAAGAGGTGCCGGCCCATGAATAGTGAACGTTGTCATAATAATCCCTACTCAACTTTCAGCTTTCAGCCTTCAGTCGCTTTTCCGCCCAGGCAATCCATCATCCCCGTTGTTCAGGCGATCCATCAGGTCCCGGATGATATCGGCGCTGAACCCCCTCCCGTAAAGGAAACGCCACATCCTTGCCTTCCGTTTATCCCGATCCGTCTCCCGACCCAAACGCCTCATGTGTTTCTCAAAAACGTTTCTGGCAGCGGCCGTTTCTCCGGGGGTGCCGGCATATGTCGCCAGAAGCGCCTCGACGGTATCTCCGACAAGCCCTTTCTTCTTCATCTCGTACCGAATGCGCTCCGCGCCGAATTCCTTCCGAACCAATTCCTCAAAATAACATCTTGCGGTCCTGTCGTCATTCAGATAATTCAACCGCTCACATTCGGCCACAGCCGCATCGATCGCCGCGGGTGAAAAACGCCGCTGCCGGAGTTTGCGAACAATCTCGCATCGGGAGTGATCCCGTCTCGCCAGGAAGCGCACGGCGGCGGCCACAGCCGCGGCTACGGAATCCGTTTGATTATCCATAGGCTGCAATCCAATAAGGACGATCCCTTCAGGTCAAGCGTGCTTTTTATGCCTTATCTCAACTTTCGACTTTCATGATGGTGACCGAATAGATACGGCCTGTGAAAATCGAAAGTTGAAGCCTTCAACATAAAAAAAGAGATGGTATTTTTCAGTCCTGTTTTATAGACTTTGAAACATGATGTCTGGTACCGACGACAACGCACCAAGGCCGTCAATTATGATGAAAAAACCATTTCATGTCGAACAGGATGGGTATGAAATTGATTTACATCGCAGCATTCGTAAGCTTTGTTTCAGGGGCATTCGGCTATATCATCGTTCGCTTCTGGGTGATTCCCATCACCCGCTACCGAAAACACAAACAGGGCGTCGCCGCCACCCTGTCCCGATACGCAGACGCGCGAACGTCGGAAAACGCCGGCGACGCCATAACCGAGGATTTTTCGGCTGCCCTCCGCAAACATGCCGCCGACCTGTCCGACGCCTTCAATCTGGATGTCCCTCACTGGTACCGGATGCTGCTGAAAAGCCGGGGAGAGTCTCCCATCGATGCCGCCCGCCTTCTCATGAAACTGGCCAATACCCGGATCGCCGCTCACAGAGAACGACAGATCGACCGCATCAGGGATGCATTGAGATTGTAACCGGATATGGTGTTCAGGAAAACCCTTTTCTTGAAGCGTATCGACAATCGATGGTCATGGCATGTCGGGAAAGGGTCGATGATCTCGTCAGGTCGTACCAAGGTGGACCGTGAAGTTCGTTGGCTTCACGTCCAATGGACGATGCCGATCAGTTGACGTGGGTGAGTTGTGTCAGTTTCCCTTCAATACGGACCGGATCAACCGCGACGGGGTGATTATCCTGGTCACGATCTTCCTGTCCTGTTTCTTTTGCCTGTTCTTCCCGAAAACCTTCCATCCATTTCAGCTGACGATAGAACCTGGCTACCCTGCCGATGTAATCCCGGGTCTCCCTGAACGGCGGAATACCATTGTGGCGTTCAACATTTCCGGGACCGGCGTTATAACCGGCAAGGGCATGTCTTACCCTGCCGTTGAACTGATTGAGGAGCATACGAAAGTATCGGGTTCCACCCATGATGTTTTCGTAGGGATCAAAGGGGTCGCTGACATTCATGAGTTTTGCCGTATCCGGCATCAACTGCATCAGCCCTTGAGCCCCTTTGATCGATATCGCCTTACAATCAAAATTGGATTCGGCCTTGATGATCGATTTTACCAGGCAGAAGGGAATATCGTAGGATTGAGCGGCAATGGCAATGTAATCATCGTAGATATCGGTACCTGAAAACGACGTGACCCCGGCATATTGCACGTCGGACGTCAATGCGGATTCAATGGAAACGGAGGGTGCATCGGACGGATCATTCGGCGGCGATTCGGTATCCCCCTTGATAAAAATCTCATACCGTTCGGAGGTGGGCACATTGGTAAAATGCATCACCCCGCTGTCGTCAACATACCTGTATATATCCGCACGCAGGTCTGTTACGGAAGTGCCCAGCAGGCACAGGACGCACAGTCCGGGAAAATAGAAACGTTTGATGCGTCTTATCAGGATCATAGTCAACGCGATTCCCTGAATTTGAACCGGTTAAGGCCTCTGAACGTCAATGGTCATAATTTCTATTATACGATTTGAAACAAATCAAGCGAAAAATAAGTCATCCTTTTTTCGCCATACGGTCTGCTGTCGGTATTCCTGATATTTTCGGATCAAAAACCGTCCCGGAAAATCCGGCCTGGAAAGATAAGGCACCAGGCTGTCGACCACGGATTGAAACAAACCGTCCGTCACCGGCTTGAGATCCGATGCATCCACAAAATTTCGTTCCAATACCTTCTCAAAAAGAACCGGATCGCCAAGCGCTTCGCTGATGTCGTTTCGGGTCATTCCAGCCCTCGACAACATTTCAGGATCCGGAAAATCGACGGGCACCGCCACATTCGCGATGCACGCCACCTGCCATCGATCCGCGGCGATTTTCCTGGATCCGTCATACAATTTCAATGTAAGCCCGTTATCCAGGGATAGAGTATCCACCAGTCGTCTTTCCATAACCATCTCCAAATTCCGGTCTGCACCGGATCGTCATCTCCTGTTTACAAAATTACAGCCTATAGGGTGATGCTTTTATGATATGTCTCTTTGCGGAATCGCCGGACTTCGATGCGGTGCTTATACCAAGTTTTGAATGTTTTTAAAACAGCCTTGTCCATAAAAAGAGAAGGGATCTGTCAAACCACGCTTTCAGGATCTCGGGAACAATCCGAAAGCAATGAGAGCCCGGTCAGGCTTTTTTGATTTCAACTGTCATGACGGTGACCAGATAGAGGTGTCGGGAGGATACGGCCGAGCCCATTCAGCGGTAAGCTTCAGCGGCACTTGAACGAAACCGCGCAGCGCGTGGGCCGTACCCTCCCGGCGTCTGCCTGTGAACACCGAAAGTTGAGTTTGAAGTTGTGAACATCCGCTTGTTCATAACCGTGTTACAAGTCATCGATTATTGTCACATTGTTTTCAGGTATTCAAAACTCGCGGTTTGTCGACACGATATCCACAAAAACTGATCAAACCAAAAAAGCTATTATACCAATGTAATCAAAAAGATAAAAAGTTATTACACATATGAACAGCACTAATGAATATGATAGAAGATATATAAATAGAATATTATAGGACGGTACAACCTCGACAAACATCGCTTCCTACATCGACGCCTTGGCGGCAATATCGACATCCGAAATTCCGGATTCGAGATCAGAGAGTTCAGGTGTGTTAATAGATCGGATATGTAAGTCCCTTTGGGGAAAAGGAATCTCGATGCGGTGTTTTCTGAATTCCCGATCAACGGCAAAACGAATTTCCGTTTCGACCGAGAGGCCGTTTTCAATATGGGTCCATACCCGAAGTTGAAAGAGCAGGGCGCTGTCTCCAAAATCCGTAAAAAGGACGACAGGCTTGGGATATTTGTAGACTTCATGAATGGCGCCGGCAATGTCGAAAAGGATCTCTCGAACTTTTTCGACGTCGCTCCCATAGGCAACGCCGACATTGATGGTTCTCCGGACCCGAAAATCTTTGAAACTCCAATTGGTCACCTGGCCGCTGATAAATTCCGAATTGGGGATCAAAAGAGAGGCGTTGTCGTAGGTTTGGATCAACGTAGCACGGACATTGATCTGTTTCACCTCGCCCCATACCCCACCGACCTCGACGACGTCGCCTACCTGGATAGGGCGTTCGAAGAGCAGAATGATTCCGCTGAAGAAATTGTTGAAAATGGCCTGCAGACCGAATCCCAGGCCGATGCCGAGGCCGCCGAAGGCAACGGCCATGGATTTGGAGTCGACACCCAGGACGTTCAGCACCATGAGAAATCCGAAAAACCATATGACATACGTAGTGATGACGGTGATCGAATTTTTGAGGCCGGCATTCATGCCGCTGTCGGTCAGAAATTTATCCTGAAATATCCTGGGCCAGATACGAGTCAGCACGTGGGTGACCAAAAGGACGATGGCGATGCCGAGAAGGTTGACCAGATTGATGTTTAAACTTCCAATCGGGAGCGACAATGTCATCAATTGAACGATGTTTATGAAAAATCGGGTTTTATCGACATACCAGGCAAAGATAAGGCCGATCAGGGATATCCAGAACCATGCCAGCCAACTGATCTGGATGCAAAACCATTTGAACGGTCTGTTTTTGCCGGTTAAAGCGCCGGCGGATGTGCTGCTTTTCCGAAAATGTTCATGCCATTCCCGGATCATGTGAAAAATGAGCCAGGACCAGAGGGCGATGGAGAGACTGATACCCCAGGAGATCAGCCAGTAACTCGAAAAAGCCTGGTATCCCGACAAATTGATGATGAGCCCCCCCATCGGAATGAGGTATATGGTGATCATTGCGATTTGGGTCAGTCTTTTTACGGAAGTGGCAGAGACGGTTTTTGAAATTTTTTCATTGAGTTTATGATTGAATCCCACTGACCAGACAGCCAGGATCAAATAGAAAACGATGTTGCAAATTGTGGAAATGATGCTGGTCCGGCCATATAACCAGACCAGAAATACGACGGCGAGGGTGAAATAACGGACGATGCGCATCAATAGACGAAGCCGGAGCGCCAGAGGCTCGGGAATCTTTTGTTGGACCGTCTGGTTCCAGAATGTGACGGCATCCAGACCCCATCGGGACCATAGCCAGACGAACACCACGACGAATCCGATTCCCAGCGGCGCTATTGTAGCGTAGAGGTGCTTCACGAATGCAAAAAAATAGAGTACGACGGCCGTCCATCCCAGAGGAATGGAACGGCTCGCCATACGGAGCACCAGATGGCGGCGGGGGTAATGTCTGGCGAGTTCATTATCTTTATCCCATTGGATGATTTTGCGCTTGAGCTGGAACATGATGACGAGGATTATAAGTGCGAAGAGGATTATCCCTGTGATGCGCAAACGCCCCTTGTCGAGGAGTGCCTGAACGTCATGGTTCAACTTCGAAATGATTCGGTCCGGAAGATCGCCTATATAATCGTCCAGGCGGGTGATGTCGAAAGCATCCAAACCCGGCTCACCGCGTTTGAAGAGATCTTCCTTCTACTTTTTCGATATGGCGTTATCAAACGTGTCTTCCATGACGGAGAGCCGGTCATGA
>NZ_JBFXGG010000061.1:0-19345 GCF_050178255.1 Desulfococcus sp.
CCCGCACATCTTCGTGATCGCCGCCGTCAACGTCGTCTTCCCGTGGTCGATATGACCGATCGTCCCCACATTCACATGCGGCTTTTTTCGTTCAAACTTTTCTTTCGCCATCTTAATCGTCCTCCCCCACCGTTGATAAACGTGTCAATTCAAGCAATCTAAGAAACTTAAACCCATAAAGCTTCTTGTATTCCGAAAAAGGCAGTGCTGTAAAAAAATGGAGCCCACGACCAGAATCGAACTGGTGAACCTCTTCCTTACCAAGGAAGCGCTCTACCGACTGAGCTACGTGGGCTTTATTGGATTGAAAAACTCGCTCTTCCGCCAGACAAGTCTATTGGAGCGGGAGACGAGGCTCGAACTCGCGACATTCAGCTTGGAAGGCTGAAGCTCTACCAACTGAGCTACTCCCGCTCTGGAAAACCTAGTCCAAAACCGACCCGGAAGGCGCGTTTAAGACCGATGCGATGGAAGCCGTGTAGTCACACAATCCAACCATTACAGCTGAAATCTCCTACAAACAGCCCGCTATGAGATTGGTGGTGGGGGGAGGATTCGAACCTCCGAAGGCTTCGCCGACAGATTTACAGTCTGTTCCCTTTGGCCGCTCGGGAACCCCACCCGGAAATATGGAGCCAACGGAGGGACTCGAACCCCCGACCCACTGATTACAAATCAGTAGCTCTACCAACTGAGCTACGTTGGCCCTTCGTTGTCTGCACATTCAAAAGCTCTCTCAAAGACCCATGACGTTTATACCTTAAGCACTTTTTTTTCAAGTTTCAAAAACAGGATAAATAAGGCATTAGTTGGCTTTAAAGGAGAATTTATACATATTTAAACTGCATTTCGATTATTTAAGCCTGATATCTAATTTTTTCTCGACTTTCAGTTTTTATGACGGTAAAGGGGGCGGCGGCTGAAGATTGAAGGCGGATAAGGGTCCCGTTCGTCACAGACGTACACTGCAAGCCTTCAGCCTGTGTTCCTGAAACAACGATATCGGCGCACATCGACGGCACCGTCTTCTGAACCTCGAATGTTGATTTTTGTAAATGGCGCAGCATGTCGCCCGACAATTTATACGGGTGATCGCTCTCCCGTATTCTGTACATGGCATCCGGGACATCGTCCGGAGGGCATCGACAGCCATAATTCCTTGACAGATCTCGATCTTTTATGCTTTATTTCCGATGTATGCCGGTTTCGGACCACCAAAGATCCACTGAGACGGTTTCACGTCGCATCATAGCCGATTTCAAAGCCAAGGACAATTGAGGAAATTCTTCTATGAATACGTTCCGATCCGCTGTTGTGTTATGCTGTTTATTGGTTCTTCTCGTCGGTTGCTCCACCCCATCCAAAAACCAGAACGCAGCGTCTCCCCGGCAACCGACAGCGGAAAAGCGCACCGTCGCACAAGGCCCTTCCCGCACCCCCGCTTCCGACACGGTTTTGCTTTCCACGCCGCCCGACATGCCGCTGGATCCCCAATCCCATGCCATCATCAACAAGGCAGTGTCCTACTGCAGGAAATCCCAGACCTGCTGGCAAAAAGAGGAGATCGAAGAGGCTCTCGCCGCTCTGGATAAGGCCTATGCCTTGCTGCTGAAGCTGGATGACGAAGACGACCCCGATATGGTCAAGCGCAAAGAGGACCTTCGATTCCTCATATCCAAACGGATCCTGGAGATCTATGCATCCCGCAACACCACGGCCAAGGGCCACCGTCGGGCGATTCCCATCGAGATCAACCGCCACGTCCAGAAAGAGATCGACTATCTGACGAAGGGGGATTTTTTCGTCAACGCTTACCGACGCTCGGGACGGTACCGCGCCCACATCAGCCAGGAGTTGTCCAAAGCCGGTCTGCCGCCGGAACTCTCCTGGCTGCCCCTCATCGAAAGCGGCTACAACGTCCGGGCACTGTCCAGCGCCCGGGCACTCGGTCTCTGGCAGTTCATTCCGTCGACGGGATACCGTTTCGGCCTGAATCGGGACCGGTACGTCGACGAGCGGATGAATCCTTACAAATCTACCCAGGCGGCCATCGCCTACCTCAAGGCCCTTCACGACATGTTCGGCGACTGGACGACCGTTCTGGCCGCCTACAACTGCGGCGAAGGGCGGGTTCTCAGGGTCATTCGTGCACAGCAGATCAATTATCTCGACAACTTCTGGGATCTCTACGAACAGCTCCCCAATGAAACCGCCCGATACGTTCCCCGGTTTCTGGCGACCCTGCACATCGTCAACAATGCGGAAAAATACGGCATCGATAAAGTAAAGCCCTACAGGCCCATCCCCTATGAAACCGTCACGGTTTCGAAACAGGTTTCCCTCGCGGATCTTGCGACACATCTCGACGTCCCCGGCGAGACGCTGAAGGAGCTGAATGCCGAACTCCGCCAGGGGATTCTTCCCGGGACACCCTACGAACTGAAGGTGCCCCCGAAAAAGGAACGGCTGGTTCTCGCAAAGCTCCACGACATTCCCGTCGCCAGTCCGCCCAGAACCGTCAAACCGACCGTCCGCTCCAGAAAGAGCCCGCCTGCTGTAGTCTACCATCGCGTTCAACGTGGCGATACCCTGACGGAAATTGCCAGAGCCTACCGCACCGACGTCGATACCATCAAGCGCGCCAACGGCCTGAAGCGCAGCAACGTCATCGCCCTCGGAAAAGTGCTCAAGATCCCCGGCGGCAAAACGCCCACCCCTCCTGAAAATGAGGTCGCCGCCAAACGACGGCCGCGACAGAGCATCAAATACGTCGTTCAAAGAGGGGATACCCTCTGGAACATCGCCAAACGCAACGGCGTCTCGACCCAGAAAATCATGAGGGCAAACGGCATGAAAAACAAGAAGGTGCTGGTCGGGCAGACCTTGAGAATCCCCCATGACGGCGCCGGCGGTACCACAATCGCGGCCAACGACGCCTTGAAGACCTACCGGGTCAAAAGCGGCGATGCTCCGATGGATATCGCCAAACGTCATAAGATGACATTACAGCGCTTTCTCCACGTCAACAACCTGACCCATGACAGCAAGATCTATCCGGGCCAGAAGGTGTCGGTGGAATGAGCTGAACAGCGTCTGCCGCGCCGGCCGTCGGCGCTCATGCAACCTGAACCTCAAAAAAACCACCATCCCGCTAAACGGCATTGACGCGGCAAAACCGCTATGCTAATAGAACGGGCGATTCGAGGCTGGGGGCATCCCCCCCGCCGGACATTTCCGAAAGGCGTCCAGAGGTTCGCCGGCTTCCCCAAAGCGCCCCCGTAGCTCAGTGGATAGAGCAATGGATTCCTAATCCATGTGCCGCAGGTCCGATTCCTGCCGGGGGCACCATTAAAATCAAGGGATTGGCCATATTCAGCCCCCCCTGTTTTTCTGAGCACGGTTATTTACCCCGCATTACCCCCCCAGTCCACGGCCGTGATGCGGCTCCGCCCCAGGCCTGCTTGTATTCCAGCATGAGCCGAAAGGTTGGCCGCCGGATCGAGGACGGCCTATCATCCTCCCTGCCCGAGAGGATAAGCTGATGAAGCGCCGGATCTGGGGCGTCTGGCACGCCCCGCATCAGGGCTTACCGAGTGCATGCTTTCATGGTTTCGGAAACCTTCCGATAGACATCCGAGAACCGCAGGAGACCAACGATCCTGTGGTTCTCCATCACAAAAAGCGCATCGTGACGATTCATGACGAAGAGGTGAAAGCATTTGTTCAGGGGGTCATCCGGAGTCGCGGTTTGCCCTTTGGAAGGCGCCTTGAGAAAGTCCTTTATTCTGACCCCTTCGGCTTTCCGGCACAAATCCTTGAATGGGTTTTCCCATAAATTATAATCCCGTTGCATGGATGTCCACACGTAATGAAGCCCGAAACGGTTCAGGGCGTTCTCCACATCGATCCGCCCATAGTTGGTCTCCAACCCGCCCAAAAGATCAATGGGAGAAAATTTTCCAATGACCTTCCCTGCCTCGTCTTCCACCAGCAGGATTCTCTGCTCGGACTCGCCGGAAAGAAACTTTTCCTGGGCCGCTTCAAGGGCCGAAAGCCCCTCGTACAGGGTTGCCTGCAAGGATATTTTTGGGAATTTTTCCGCGGCCACCATCAGATCCCGTACTGTCAATGCTTCCATGTTATGCTCCTTTTGTTTGCAGAACATCGTCTATCCCTGACCACACCAACGTTTTGGGCTCACTCTATTTTATAAGATTAACCACCGATACCCCCCGTGCCAAGCCCATACCCCCCGAACGCAACGGTTTCCCATTCCTGCACGCATTTCAGTACCTGAGATTCTGCTTTTCGCGGCAACCGTCAAGCGTTGCACAGATACGGCCCACGCCCTGCTTCAGCGATCCGGCTTGTCGACACAATTCTTGCGGTGAGTGGGGAACCGGAAAAAATTAACGACCCTGAAACGACAGCACCGTCGACGAGACTGGACAATCTTTCCGATCGTTTCAAAAAAACCGCCACTGGTATAGCGATGGCCGCGGAAATCGGCATCCCCGGAATGCGCTCCGCCTGTCCGCTGTTTGACGCCTGGATCACGAAACGGGAATCGCCGGTGAGGTGGGAAAGACGGCAAAACGTAAATTTTCACGGAATTCGAGCAGACGGAGGGTTCAGGCTTCCGCCTGCCCGATGATGAATAGCGTCATGCTGATCAGCTCAGGGCCGACTTCAAAGCATCGAGGCCGACCCTCTCGATCATTTTCCCGATCCGTTCTCCTTTGTTGGCATTTTCCGTATAGTAGGCAATCAATCTTTTTGCATAATCCAAGGCCTGTTCGTCATCGAGATTTTTGGCGACCTCATCGGCTATTCGGGGGGTCACGCCAACATTTCCGCCCACGACGACCTTCCAGCCGTCGGCTTCGCCGATCAGGCCGAAATCACGCACCGAAGACTCCGCACAGTTGATTTTGCAGCCTGAAACTGCCATCTTGAATTTACCCGGCAATTGAGTGGCATGGTAAAGGGCATCCAGCTTCATCCCCATGCCCAAAGCGTCCTGTTTGCCCATGGTGCAAAACGTGGTGCCCGGACAAGCCCTGATGCTGCGCACGCAAAGCCCCACGGCCGCGCCCTTGTCCATCCCCAGATCATTCCATACGCTGTCGATATCTTCTTCCTTCAGGCCAACGAGGGCGATTCGGGTTGCACCGGTGATTTTCATTGCCTGAACCTTATATTTCTCGGCGATGTCGGCAAGCTTTCTCAACAAGTCCGGCGTCACCACACCGCATGGGATATGGGGAGCAATGGCATAGGTGGTCTTACCTTTTTGAGGGATGGCGCCTTTTTCTCCAATTTTAAGCATTTGATATCTCCTTTGTTATTCTGTTTAAAAGTGTTAACTTTCGTCTTCCATGACGTTACCCGGAAAGCGGTGCCGGGAGGATACGGCCAAGCCTCTTCAGCGGTGAATTTCAGTACCGCTCAGGCCGTCAACGATCCGACAAGGCCAAAATCCTCCACGCGCGCCAGACCACGCGCGTAGTTTTCATGCCAGTTCGGCTTTACCGGCATAGCCCTGTAAAGCGCCTGTCTTGTCGCCTCCAAAAGCCATCTGGGACGCCCCATGAAGTCAGCAGCGCAATAAATCCTCCTGCCCGCTGCATGAGAGAGGGCCCTGAGCCAGTCCACCCCCTCCTCCGAGCGCAGCAGATGATGGTCCAGAATAAGGATTTTAACCGCCTTTGCCAGATGCAGCGCATTATCCCAGGCACAAGCACGCTGAATCCGATCCAGCCCGATTTGATAGAGGGGTGGTCCTGCCGCCAGAACGATGTCCGGAGACCACTCGAGAATGACCTTTACGGTGGTCTCATCCAAAAGCTGGATGTCGGAACCGTGAACAAAGACGCATGCACCCATATCTATCCGTGTCATCATTACGCTTCCGAAGGGCATACCGCCGATACCGTGAGGCATGGCGCAGGAGAAACTCAAGGGACCATCCACCGTACCTTCCGCGATCCGCCACCGCCCCCCCAGGAGATTCATCAGGTCGCAAGCGCGAGCCCGGCTCGTATCGGTCTGGCCTTCAAGAGATTTGCTCCAGGCACGCAACGCCCTGAAGTGGGGCGGCAAATCCGAAAAGGAGAGTTGATAGGGATTGGCTTTAAGCAAGGGGATATGATCTCCGTGGTAATGGCTGAACACAACGTCGGTGGCGCCCTGCAGGGCGGCAACAATGCGTCCGCGGACAGCCCGACCTGCAGCAATCTGGACTGGATGGGGCGGCAGACCCTGTCGTCGGGCACCAAGGGCGAGTCCAGGATCGATCACGATCACCCGACCCCTCGCCGTGATCCGGCAACACAGTCCCCTTGTGCCCAGGGATTCAGCGGCAAGAATCTCAATCATCATCAAAACGACAACGCAATTGACGCCCCCAGGCCGCCCTCAACAAAATCGGTTCCCCAGGCTTGTCGGAACGCTGCGATGGCCGCCTCCCCGGTACAGTGGCTGGGCGCCACCTTTTCAACGCCCATGGCTTTGAGACGAAAAATGATCGCCTGAATCTCCGATCGTTTTTTCCCCTCGAGGTGAAAGCCGCCCAGGAGAAGATGGATCCTTATGCCCGTGAGGCGAACGGCCGATTCCGCGATATGGACAATGCCGGGGTGGGCACAGCCGGTAATAACCACCAGGCCCTTCCGCGTCTCCAGGATCAGGGCCTGTTCGACAATGCCGACATCAAACGGCCCCGTGCTGTAGACACGGTCCATGAGACGGCCGCCCTTTTCCACCACCTGAACCTGTGCGCCCTTTTCGACGATCGACCGCAGAAAAGGGGTGGGGAATCCCTGAGGCAGAACGACCTGCACGTCGGAACCCCGGGCAAGAATCGCATCAAGTCCGCCGGTATGATCACTGTGGATATGAGAAAGGAAAACGACGTCAATCCGTTCTGGATCCAACTCAAGCCGTCTCATGTTGGCAAGCAGTACTTCGCCGTCGGCACCTGTATCAAACAGAATAATCTTTTCGGGGCTCTCCACAAGGCAGGAAAAACCCCATCCCAAGGCGAGCCCCGGCGCATGGGATACATTGTTGAAAAGGATCGTGATGCGCGGGAACGCATCCGGCGAACCGGCATGGCCGGCTGTGCCTTTCGCCGGAGTCAGCGCGAGGGTCAAAAGCGCAAGCCATGGGCCTATAAGATACTTAGACATTTCCATTCCCCTCCGAAGACAAAAGGTCTCCGCTCATGACAGGGTATTGAAGATGCGACAGGTTGGAATGAGAACTCATATCCTGTCTAGTCGGACAACAGAAACTCACCGTTATACCGCAGATAGTCTTCAATGGTTGGTTTGTGAATCGGTACGATATCCGCGGGGAGCCCTGAAACCTTGAAAAATTTGACCACAGCGCCTTCGACGCCGTCTGCACGGGGTATACCGCACCACTCCCGGACAATAAAAGCAAGCGCAAAACACTGGACCTCATCATGGTTTGGGTAGGCAAATTTCTGGTGCGGGCCGCAGTAGAGGCCCATGGGCTGCGCTGAAATCACTTTCAGGGAGGTCTCTTCTTCCACCTCGCGTGCCAGAGCTTCCATGGGCGTCTCATTCAATTCAACGGCACCCCCCGGTATCCCCCACAAACCATTATCTCTCCGGCGTTGAAGAATAATCTCCTCGAACTCGTTCACAATGATCGCGCGCACCCCGGGCACAAAAACTCTGCGATGCCCCACCAGCGTTCTGATCTCTTCAAGATACCCCCCCATCTTTCAACCCTCCACGCCAATTCTCGTTCTTTCCAGGTCCAAACCGCCAATGCGTTGCCGCTATATCCGCCAAGACCGTAACAGTCCCCGGCATGAAAAAACTTCAAGCCTCCGATCCGGTTGATCTGAAAACGAAAATTGAAATTTCGGACCATGTGCAGCGCCGGCCATATAGAAAAGATGAAAACACGATACGGCAGACCGTACCCGGCGGTTGAAGGTTTTCGCAGGTCAAGTTAACAAAAATTTGCGCAAAAAGGAAACGAAAATTCGAAACATTGAGAGCGCCGTTGAAAGACGCATCAGTAAGGCCGTATGGACCCTGTTCACAGCTACCTGCACAGTATGGCGATGTTCGTTCTTTTCGAGCCACATTTGGTACTGGCGGCGCTGAAACTCACCGCTGAATGGGCGCGGGCCGTATCCTCCCGGCACCGCTATCCGCTTACCATCATGAAACTCGAAAGTAGAGTAATAATATAGAAGAGGTTCGGCGAACCTGATCCGTCAGGTTTCGCGAGCGATCTTTTCTCCATTCGGGTTCACTTTCCGGCTCCATGCCACCAAATAGGGTTGAGAAAAGATGGAAAAGCTGGCATTCTTTATTTCAAGTGCGCGCTTCCTGCCGCGCCGAAAGCACAGGCAGGTGCCGTGGTTTATGACCTCATTGGCCGCAAAAGGGAAAATATTGTTTTGAATTCAGAGAATTGGAAAACATACAATGCTGCCGGCCGCAAACGCATCGTGGTTACAAAACCACTGCCCGGCGATCTCTGGCTGAACCGCCTGATCGATGCGGATTGCAAAGTCGAAGTCTACACCGCAACCGATGTGCTCGGCGTTGATGCGCTCAGAGCCGCCATCGGCACGCGGTGCGATGCAGTCCTTGGCCAGCTGACCGAAAGCTGGAACGATGCCCTGTTTGCCGCACTCAAGTCTGCCGGCGGAAAAGCCTTCAGCAACGTGGCTGTCGGCTATGACAACGTTGATGTCGAGGCTGCCACCCGGTACGGCATCGCCGTCGGCAACACCCCGGGGGTTTTGACCGAAACCACCGCCCAGATGGCCGTTGCCCTGACTTTCGCTGCTGCCCGGCGTATCGGCGAAGCGGAACGATTTTTGCGGGCCGGCAAGTTCAAGGGCTGGATGATGACCCTTCTTCTGGGAGAGCTGCTATGGCGCAAGACTGTGGGGGTTATCGGGGCGGGACGCATTGGTTCGGCCTACGCGCGCATGATGGTCGAGGGGCACAAGACCAATCTGATCTATTATAGTCCTCATCCCCATCCCGACCTGGAAGCCGACATTGCCGCATACGCAGACTTCCTCGTTTCCAGGCGACAAAAACCGGTATCCTGCAAACGTGCCGACACGATCGAAGATGTGCTGCGGGAAGCCGATTGTGTCAGCCTGCATGCCGCGCTGAATGAATCGACTTATCACCTTATCAATGCCGAGCGCCTGGCCTTGATGAAGGAAAACGCCCTGTTGGTCAACACCAGTCGAGGTCCGTTGATCGACGAAGCCGCCCTGGTCGAACATTTGCGTAAGCATCCGAACTTTCGTGCCGCACTGGATGTCTTTGAAGACGAACCCGACTTGAAGCCCGGTTTGGGTGAACTGGACAATGTTGTCATCGTACCCCACATCGCCTCAGCAACGCGTTGGACGCGCGAAGGCATGGCGACACTGGCTGCCGGCAATGCCATCGGCGTTTTATCGGGCTGCCCGGCATGGAACAAACCTGATATTTCCCCCTTCCTGGCGGAAGACCCGCCTCTGGCCTCACCCAGTATTATCAATGCGGAGGCTTTAGGCCTCACCTTATTCGACAAATGAATTCAGATTGAAATATGATACAACCGGTTGGCTCAAAACGTTTCACCGATTTGAAGCGAATCGCATCGGAAATCTTCTCTGCCGGAATCAAAGCGGTTGATCCTGAAATCTGCGTCAGAAGACATCTCCGGTTGGATGACGGCGTATTGCAGATAGGGAATTCGTCCTTTCCTCCTGATCAGATAAAACGCCTGTATTTGATCGGATTCGGCAAAGCCTCGGCTGCTATGGCCCGCCCGGTTGAGGCACTGCTGGGCGATCGCATAGACGGTGGATTGATCATTACCAAATACGGACACGGTGTACCTTTGAAACATTGCCGTGTGATGGAAGCGGGGCATCCGGTTCCCGATGAAAATGGTGTCAAGGCGACCGATGCATTGCTGGATCTTGTGGCTTCTGCAAACCACAATGATTTGATTCTATGCATGATTTCCGGTGGAGGATCTGCACTGACACCCGCACCTGTCAAAGGGGTCGATCTGACAGACAAGCAGGAGATGACCCGCTTATTGTTATCCTGCGGTGCCAATATTCATGAAATCAACACCATTCGAAAACACTTGTCCCATATCAAAGGGGGACAGCTTTGCCGGAAGGCAAACGGTGCCTCACTTGTCTCTCTGATACTTTCCGATGTCATCGGTGATGATCTGGATATCATCGCTTCCGGCACCACAGCTCCGGACATCAGTACATTCCATGACTGCCTGACGATATTGTCACGCTACAGCCTTCTCGAAACAGCACCCGATTCGGTGCTCAGGCACATGTCCGAAGGCTGCAAGGGCCAGGTCGATGAAACACTGAAACCAGGGGCCTCTGAATTCGACCGTGTTGAAAACCATATTGTCGGCGGTATTTCCGATGCATTGAATGCCGCCGCAAAAAAGGCCTGCCTTCTTCATTTCACGCCGATCATTCTTTCCTCCTCGATCCAGGGAGAAGCCAGGGAAGTTGCCAGGGTTTTGAGTTCCATAGCCAGAGAAGTCAGGCGATTCGGGCGGCCTGTATCGCCTCCGGGATGCTTGTTGTCCGGAGGCGAAACCACGGTTACGCTCAGCGCCAACGGTAAGGGGGGCCGCAACATGGAGTTGGCTTTGGCCGCGGGGATTGAACTGGCGGATGTCCCCCGCACATTGCTGCTGTCAGCCGGTACAGACGGAACGGACGGTCCGACCGATGCCGCTGGTGCATTTTCCGGTGACGCAACCGTTATTCGAGCGAACGCCCTGAATCTTTCTGTGCACCAACATCTTGCGCAACACAATTCCTACCCGTTTTTTCAACAACTGAGCGATCTTCTGGTCACCGGACCCACCCGTACCAATGTCATGGATCTGCAGATTATACTGATCGACAAGTGAGCGCGACGATGATTATTTTGTGTGTTTTCGACGCTTCGATCAGGTCAACACCACGCGCCGAAGTCTGTACACCGCGTACAATACAGGGCGCAATGGCACAGATGGTCTCACCTCCGGAAATCAGGGTATGCCTCAGCGATCTGTCCGATCTCTGTAACTTCGCCGGTATTTATCATCTTCACGATGGTTATCGTTTCTTCGATGCCTGTCACCCCGGTATCTGTCGCTTTCCCGATGCCGGCTATCCCGATGGCTGTCATTTTTCCGATATCTCTCATCTCCCCGGTGCGTTTCGTTTCTCTTCTTCTTGAATCTCACCTCTCTCGGGTAGCGCTCCTTTGGAAGATGTTTCCAGTGCCTGTCCTTTGTTTTTGAGTAATACCAACGGTTTTGATGATAATGATAATGATAGCCGCTGTAGACATAATATGAATCCACCAATTCCACAACGATCGGAAGGTGCGGAGCGACCGCCACATCAGCGCCGTAAGGTCTCACAGCCGCAACACATGAAACACTGGTGAACGCTGCAAAAATCAGGATAAAAATAAATTTTTTCATAAGTTCTCCTTTTTTTAATCCGGCATCTCTCTTCATGTGGAGATGGATATCATGTTCACGTGAGCCGCAGTTCATGATCTATTTTCCAAATCAATTCCTGCTTTGTTACGTTACGTCGGAGGAGTGTCGGGATGGGTTACAGGAAAGATTCAGACTGTTCTTCCGTTATGGGGGCCAACGCCCCTCGCGGCACGAAAATCATCGTCCGGCAGTTTCTCAACCGCATCCTGAATAGAGCCGGAAAGTTACGATAAAATCATCTTTCTGAAGGCCGCCGGACAACGTGCGGCATAGCGCAAAAGAAATGCTGTTTTCATTTGACAATCGGGATCTATCCTGCTTAGCTTCTCTCAGTCATCCCGTCAGAAGCCAAACCCGAAAATCGCGCCCGCTGTGGCGCCTGAAATACAGCGGACACCGTCGTTAAAAACAACGCTCGAACGCGAAGTGGATGTCAACTGACGAAAGGAGTCGCTCTACCGATGGACATTGTGACCTTCGAGAATGTTTCAAAGATCTATCGCATCGGCGAAGTCGATGTTGCCGCGCTTCTGGATGTCACTCTACACATTCCCCGAGGCGCCTTTACGGCTCTCGTGGGCCCTTCCGGCAGTGGCAAAACCACCGCCCTCAATCTGATGGGCTGTCTGGATCGTCCGAGCAAAGGCGAGGTCATGGTGGACGGCCGGCAGGTCGATCGTCTGGGCCGGCGTGAGAGCGCCGCCTTCAGAGGCGAAAAACTGGGTTTCGTGTTTCAGGACTTCAATTTGCTGCCGGTGCTCACGGTGTTCGAAAACGTGGAGTATCCGCTGCTCATGATCCGCAACCTGCCAAGAAGTCAACGAAAACCCGCGGTAGATCGGGTTATTTTGGCCGTGGGCATGTCGAACCAGGCCCGGAAGTATCCGTCGCAGCTTTCCGGCGGACAAAAACAGCGGGCCGCCGTGGCACGGGCACTGGTGGGCGAGCCGGCCCTGGTTCTGGCCGATGAGCCTACCGCCAATCTGGACGGCCAAACCGCCCAGATGGTGGTGGATCTGATGAAGCGCATGCGCGATGAATTCGGCACGACCTTTGTATTTTCCACCCACGATCCCAGGATCATGAAACAGGCCGAAGTCATGTTCCATCTGGAGGACGGACGATTGCTGGACGGATCTTCCGTCATCGGGGAGGAACACCATGATTAAGATCCTGCGTCTGGCACTCAAAAACCTGTTACGTTACAAACGGCGAACGCTGCTCACCGGTCTGCTGATCGCCGTGGGTATGGTCGCCGTAATTGTTTTTGTCGGCCTCAGCGGTTCCTTCAAAACAGCTGTTGTGGGCCAGATCACGGATTCGGTATTGAGCCATTTGCAGGTGCATCGCAAGGGCTATACGGCCAGCATCGACAATCTGCCGCTGGACCGCATGATATCTTTCGAGGCCTACACAAACCTCCTGTCCGTTCTTTCACAAACAGAAGAGGTTGCCGCTGTTTCTCCCCGCATCAAGTTCGCCGCCATGCTGAGCAACTACGCCCAGACCACCAACCTTCGGTTGAACGGCATCGATCCGGAAAAGGAACATGCCGCAGCCCCACTGTTGTTATCCCGCATTCAGAACGGCATAAGACCCGATGTCCTGCTGGGTCCCGGAGAGGTGCTGCTGCCGGAAATCCTGGCCAGAGGCATGGCGTTGAAAACCGGCGACACGGTAGTTCTGGTGGCCAACAATAAAGACGGTTCGGTGAACGGCATGACGTTCAAAGTGGCCGGTCTGGTGAAAAGCCTGATGGGACCCGGGGGAAGAGACGGTTACCTGCACATCGACGATGCGGCGACCCTGCTGCGCATGGAGAAGACGGAAATCAGCGAGGTGGCGGTGCGGCTGAAGGACTTTGATCAATTGCCCGCCGTAGCCGAACACCTGAGCAATTCACTGGGAGCCTTCAAGGACAAGCAAGGCAAACCCGCTTTCGAAATCCATACATGGGAACAGCTCAGCCCGTTTTACAATGTCGTGCGAATGATGAACATCATGAACATGGGCATTCGGATGATCCTGATTTCGGTGGTCCTCATCAGCGTTCTTAACGTCATGATGATGAGTGTTTATGAACGGGTTCGAGAAATCGGCACTCTGGCCGCCATGGGCACCCAGCCCGTCCGGATCATGGCCTTGTTTGTGGCCGAAGGATTCAGTCTGGGCCTGGTGAGCGCCCTGGCGGGAACCGCCGTCGGACTGGGGATTCTCTGGATGCTTGACATCGTCGGCGTCGAGGTGGCCTTTGGCGGTGCCAACCAGGTATTCATGCTGGAACCGTCGGTTTCGGCAACCGAGGTGATCTGGACCTGCCTGATTGTGCTTCTGGTTTCCGTCATTGCCGCCCTGCAACCCGCAGCCAAGGCGGCACGACTCGCTCCTGCGGAAGCATTGCGACATGTATAGTGTACAAAGGAGGTATCCAAAATGATCAGAAAATCATTGGCAACGGCAATTCTGGTGCTTACCGTACTTGGCGTTTGTGTGACGGCAACAGCCGAAAACAGGGCCATCCTTGCGGTTGCCGCTGACGGCGCAGCGGCAACCGCTCAGGTCGGTACGACGGCGGCCCGATCCCCCTATTTCCTGCTGTTTGACCGGAATGGAGAACTGTTGGAAGCCGTGAAAAATCCCTATGTCGCGGAACACCGAAACGCCGGCCCCAAAGTCGTCGACTTCCTGTCGGCCAGAGGGATTCACACGATAGTTGCCGGTGAGTTCGGTGCAAAGATGATTGCGGCCATGCAGCAAAATGACATGGCTTTTCACACGGCCACAGGCCCTGCGGCAGATGCCGTAATGCTGATGAAAAAGAAATAGAAGGATTTCCCATGCCGCATATCGCCGTCCTTCCGATTATCCTTCTGTCGGTGTTGCTTTCGCAGGCCCCTGGTTTTTGCGATGCGTTGACCGGCGTCCAGATCCTGGAACAGGTGGACCGCAACCTTCAGCCGGGAGACCTGGAGATGTACCGCAAGATCATCAACATAGAGCCCGACGGCCGGAAAAAGGAGTTCGTACTCTGGTTTTTGAGGAAAGACAAGGACAAGGTCGTCACCCTCTTTATTTCGCCGCCCAGTGAAACAGGTCGCGCCACCCTGCGCCTGGGCGACAACATGTGGCTCTTTATTCCCAATGTCGGCAAACCCATCCGCATCACCAGCATGCAGTCGGTAGTGGGCGGGGTGTTCAACAATGCCGATATCATGCGTCTGGACTATAGTGTTGAATACGACGTGGCCGGCCTTGAAGAAGACCAGGGACGGTATCTTCTGGACCTCAAGGCCAAGAGCGGCGCCGTTGCCTACGACCGACTCAGGATGTGGGTTCTGAAGAAGGAACTGGCGCCCACCCGGATCGAATGTTACGCCGCCACAGGCATGCTCATCAAGACCTTGCACTTCAAGGAGATCAAGGACATCGGCGACGGTGTCGTGCGGCCGGCCGTAATGGAGACCGAAAGCCCGCTTTACAGAGGATACCGATCCGTCATGATTTCCGCAAACCTGAAAAAACGCAGTCTGCCCGACGAGGTGTTCACGCTGAATTATCTCCCCAGGATCAAAGACTTGCGTTGATCTCATGGGTTTCTGGATTTCTCTTCTGTTGCTGATGGTCTCCCTGGCCGACCCGACCGGCGCCGAAGAATTTGACTTCATCATCTCCGAAGCCCAAAAAAAGCCCTACGCGGTGGGGGGACGATTGGAATCCCGCTTCATCTACCACCGACTCGATGAGGATGCGATCCGTTACAGCCCCAATGACCACCTGAAGGATGTCGGGGACGATACGCATGAATGGCGGACATCGGCGGAACTTTCCGGCAGCTGTCAATACGGCGTCTTTCAGGCGGGTCTGCTCACCCACCATCAATTCGAGGAGACGCATGAGGACGACGGATGGGACCACAAAATATACGAGGGCTACATGTCGCTGACCCCTACCCCCCGCCTGACGGTGGACGCCGGCAAAAAATCGATACTGTGGGGCAAAGGGTACGCCTGGAACCCGGTTGGATTCATCAACCGGCCCAAAGACCCTGACGATCCGGCTCAAAATCTTGAAGGACGCACGTTTCTGGGGGTCGACCTCATCAGAAGCTTTGCAGCCGGTCACCTGAGCAACATCGGGGTTACGGCGCTGCTGCTTCCGGTCATCGATGACTGGGCCAATGCGGAATTGGGCGAGGGGGGTGATCTGAACATTGCGCTCAAGCTTTACCTGCTATGGCATGACACCGACCTTGACGTCATCTGTTTTGACGGCCCGGACCAGCCCGCCGGCTTTGGATTCGATTTTGCCAAAAACCTTGCCGAAAACATCGAAGTGCACGGCGAGCTGGCGGTGCGGAAGGATGTGCCGCACATGGTCCCCGATGCCGATGATCTTCCCCGGGAATCGCGGGAAGATCAGATCAGCCTGCTTCTGGGCGCGCGCTACCTCAACACGATCGACACCACTTTCATCGCGGAATATTATCATAACGGCGCCGGCTACGATCGCGGCGAGATTGAAGACGTGTTTGTGCTCAAGAAGGCCGCATTCCGCGAGTGGCAGACAACCGGCGACGCCTCGGTCATGGAGCGTATCGCCCGGACCACCCGACCTTACGATCGGCAGCGGAATCCCGGGAAGGATTACGGCTACATCAAAATCTCCCAGAAGGAGCCTTTCGACCTGTTGTACTTCACCCCCTGGGTGGCGGCAGTCGTCAACCTGAGGGATTTCAGCTTCAACCTCCAGCCGGGTCTGACCTGGGCGCCCGTGACCGATCTGGAATTGAATCTTCGCGTGGGGATCCCCATCGGCCCGGCGTACACCGAATTCGGCGAAAAACCCGATACGTATCGACCCGAAGTCTGGGTACGCTACTATTTTTAAAGGAATTTCCATGACCGATGCCTTAATCGTCAAAGACATGGCCAAGCGTTTTGAAAAGATCGATGCCGTCTCCGGCATTTCATTTCGTGTTCAAAAAGGAGAACTCTTCGGCTTTCTCGGCCCCAACGGCGCCGGAAAAACCACCACCATCAACATGTTGACGGGATTGGCGCGCCCGGACACGGGAACGGTCCGGATCGGGGGCATCGACTGCACGGACAATCCCCGGGCAGCCCAGCATCTCGTGGGCGTGGTGCCGGACGAAAGCAATCTGTATGCGGAACTCACCGGTTTCGACAACCTGTGCTTTTGTGCTGCGCTTTACGGCATCGGCAAGGCCGAACGACAGACCCGGGCCCGAACACTTCTGGAAACCTTTGGTCTGACCGAAGCGGCCGGTCGCAAGTTCGGAAAGTATTCCAAGGGGATGAAGCGGAAGCTCACCATCGCGGCGGGGATCATTCACCAGCCCGAAATCCTTTTTCTGGACGAACCCACCACAGGCATCGACGTCGCCAGCGCCCGACAACTCCGTCAGCTCATCGCAGATCTGAACAGAAACGGAACCACCATCTTCCTGACCACCCACTATATCGAGGAGGCGGAAAGACTCTGCGGCCGTATCGCATTCATCGTCTCAGGGCGTATCGTCCGCATCGACACGGTCGAGAATCTGCTCCAACCCCTCCAGGAGAAACACGTGGTTCGGATCACATGCGCCAACCCCCTGACCCACCGCCGGCAAATCCTCTCCGAAACCTTTCCAGATCTCAAATTCACTCTCTCCGGGCAGGATGTTATCCAGGTGGAAAGCGACGGGATCGTCCGCGTAGGCACACTGGTTCGATTCCTGGAAGACCAGGGGGCGGAGGTTCTGGAGGCCAGACGAATGCGACCGAGCCTTGAAAACATCTTTGTGCGGATCACCGGCATCGAGGCCGAGGCCATGCGAAGAGAAAAAGAGAAAAAAGGGGGGGAGCCATGAAACGATGGATCGCTTTCTGGAACATTCTGCTCAAGGACATGCGCACCTACTACCTGAAGCCACCCAATGTCAGCTGGGGACTCGTCTTCCCCCTGGCATGGACGGCGATGTTTTTCATCAGATCCGGCACCGGCACCGAAAGCATCCCAACGCTGCTCCCCGGCGTGACGGCAGTCTCCATCCTCTTCGGCACCACGTCGATGCTGGCTGTGACCGTGACCTTCGAGAAAAAGACCCGTTCCTTCGAGCGGCTGCTCCTCGCGCCCATTCCATTGCATCTGTTGATGCTGGCCAAAACCAGCGGCGCCATTTTTTTCGGTGTGGCCAACGCCTTCGTGCCGATCGTCATGGCGGTTTTCCTCACCGATCTCTCGCAGGTGGCCTGGAGCGTTTTCTTTCCGGCGGTTTTCCTGATCGCCGTGGCCTCCGCCTTTCTGGGCCTTTTCATCGCCGTGGCGGTGAGCGAGGTGTTCGAAGCCCAGACCTTCTCCAATTTTTTCCGCTTCCCCATGATATTCCTCTGCGGGCTCTTTTTTCCCATTGACAGACTGCCTGTATTTCTCAAACCGCTTTCGTATGCACTGCCCCTGACCTATGGGGCCGACCTGCTCCATGGGGCCGTCCACGGCGGGCATATCATGCCCTTTTCCCTTGACCTGTCCGTTCTCGGGGTTTTCTGTGTTGTATTGTTCACAGCAAGCCTCTACAACATCAATCGCAAATGGATCGCCTGACCCCATCCCTCCACTTCTATCCCAAGGCCGGCACCTCCGGCTGAACCGCCCAGGCCCAGGCGGTGCGGGACGCACTCGCGGAACTTTCGGCAGCGGACATCTTCGTGGTCGGCATCAGTCCGGATAAACCGGCCCAACAGAAGAAGTTCGACGACAAACACGGATTGCACTTTCCGCTCCTCTCCGACCCGGATCACCGGATTGCCGAGGCTTACGGCGTGTGGGCGGAGAAAAAGATGTACGGCAAGGTTTACATGGGCATCGTGCGATCCGCCTTTCTCATTGATGAAAAGGGCCGGATCGCAGCGGCGTGGTACGGGATCAGCCCAAAAAACACGATTCCGGAATTGATGAAGGTGATGAAAGGCTAAGGACCGTTCCGATCAGGCTTTTCCGGTATAAACGCCGTCGTAGTCGCCGGTATCCAAAGCATCCGCGTCGGCCGTCAGACGGCCGGCGACCACCTCGCCGATAAAGAGGGTGTGATTGCCCGGCTGCAGGCTCTCCTTGACCGCGCATTCCAGGTAGGCGATGCAGTCCGGGAGGACCGGGCAGCCGGTTTTGCCCTTTCGCCACTCGAGTCCCGAAAATTTCGCCGTCGGGTTCGGCCCCTTGAAGCGCGAAAGGAAGTCTTTCCGGTCTTTTGCAATCACGTGGAGGACAAAGGCGCCGCTTTGTCGGATCAAGGCGTGGCAATACCGGTTGGGATGCACGGCAGCCATGATGAGCGGCGGGTCGTGGGAGACCTGGGATACCCAGGAGGCCACCATGCCGTTGATCGCAGTTCCGTTTCCCGTAGTCAGGACATAGATGCCGTAAACCATCTTCCCCAAAGCCTGCTGCCATTCCGTTTTCATTAAAACCTCCCTTTCCGCCGCACCGATCGGCTCCGGCCGTCACAGGGGAACGGAAAGAAGCCTGTCCTTGAGGACGCGTTCACGGTAGGCATTCAACAACACGTCTTTCCTGAGGATCCCCACAACCCGATCCGGATCGTCCGGCGGGGTGACGGGCAGGCAGGAGACGTGATGGGTTTCAAATCGATAAAACGCCGTTTCGAGGTTGTCGGCGGCTGAAACAGTGATGACCTTCCGCTGCATGAGGTCCGCGGCGACGACGATTTCCCGGAGCATTTCGAAATCGTTCAGAACCCCCCGGACATCCCGAAGGGAGAGGAAACCGGCCAACCGTTCGCCGGCCA
>NZ_JBFXGG010000062.1:0-19002 GCF_050178255.1 Desulfococcus sp.
CGGGACCAAAATCACCTCGTCCGGGGGCATGCCCAGGATATCGACCGCCGCGTTTACGATCCGCTTCTTGAGACCAGCCAATACGTCGGCGGCCTGATCGCGGCTCTCCGCCAGCACTACTAATTTTTCCGTGGCGGAAGCCGAATCCTCCACGCCGAAGACAGCAACGCAACCTTTTCGGATGCCGTTGATATCGCCGACGGCCTCTTCAAGCTCATACGGGGAAATGTTCCGACCGCCCTTGATAATGATATCCTTGACCCTGCCGGTGATGTAAATGTCCCGTTCGGCCATATAGGCCAGATCGCCGGTATCGAGCCACTCGCCGTGGAACAGGGCTGCGGTCTCCCGGGGATTGCGGAAATACCCGCTGGTGGCCGAGGGTCCTGAGAATTGGAGGCGGCCTTCGCGGCGTTGAGGCAGCTCACGGTCCTGGCCATCGACAACCCGTACCTGATGTCCGGCCATCGGGCGACCGCAGGCAACAACACGAAGCGGATTGGGGTCGTCGTCTGGGGCCGGCACCGCCTCGCCCCTCTTCATCATCGGCTCGCGGCGGACACGATCAATAAGAGCCCCCCGTCCCACCGGCGGAAAGGCAAGGCCGACGGTGCACTCGGCAAGGCCGTAAACGGGTGCCATCGCCTCGGACCGGAATCCATAGCAGGCGAATCGACGCGTAAAACGGGTAATCGTCTCCGGGCTGACGGGTTCGGCGCCGTTGAAGGCGAGCCGCCAGGAACTCAGATCCAGACCCTCCAGAAGCTGTTCGTCGAACCGTTTCAGGCACAGCTCGTAACCAAAGTTGGGGGCGGCCGACAGCGTGCCTCGGTGGTGGTGGATGGCCCACAACCATCGTTCCGGATGTGCCAGAAACGACAAGGGCGGCATGATGACCAACCGGCAGCCGTGATAGAGGCTGCCCAGCCAGGCTCCGATCAGGCCCATGTCATGGTAAAGGGGCAGCCAGCTCACAAAGACATCTTCCGGAGTGACTTCCATCGCCCGCCCCATCGCCCTGATATTGCACATCAGGTTGGCATGACTGAGGATAACCCCCTTGGGGATGCCGGTGCTGCCCGAGGTGTACTGGAGAAAAGCGGTTTCCTCGGGCAACACCGGCGGCAGGATGCCGGCGCCGCCTGTGCCCTGCAGTCCGTCGGCGGTGACAACCCGATCCAGAGAGGCCACCTGGGTTTTAAGAAAGCGCGCCAGGGGCCTGGCCTCGGCGACAGTAATCAGCATCCGGGCCTGGCAGTTGTTGAGAATGTGCCTGTGGCGGCGCAGATGGTCCTCGAATTGGGAAGGTCGTGCGGGCGGGTAAAGGGGGACCGGAACAGCCCCGGCCAAAAGAATGCCGAAGAAACTGAAAAAATAATCAAGTCCGGTGGGCAGCATCAACGCCACATTGGCCCCGGGCTGGAGACCCAGTCCGCACAGACCGGCGGCAACGGCGGCGGCCCCGTCGAAGAGTCGGCCGTAACTGACCTCAACGGGTTCTTCCGCTCCGGAGGTCAGGAGAAGGTGCAACCGATCCGGCGATCTGGCCGCCTGAAGCTGCAGCATCTCTACCAGGGTCCGGGCTTCATCGGCAATCGCTCCCCGTCGGATATCCTGCTCCGACACAGGCCGGCGCCTGTCTTCCAGGACTTGGATCCGTGCCGTCCCCAGACCCAATGCCCGGACCAGGTCTCTCAGGGTTTCAGCGGCGATCAGCACCTCTTCGCTCAGCGACACTCCCCAGGCTTTTTCCAGTCGCGACAGCAGCTCCATCCTGGCCAGGCTGTCGAAGCCCAGATCGCGCTCCAGGGAGCTGTCCAGTTCGACTCGAAGGTTTTTGCGGCCGGGATCCATCTCTCCGGCCAGTTGGGCGGCCAGCCGACAGACGGCCTCGGCTTCCGTTCCCAAACCGGCGGGGCTGGTCCCGGGACGATCCCGGTGCATGGATCCGGCGGAAGCTGTCTTGTCTCTTTTTCCCGGAAAGCCGGGACCTGCATGTGTGGTCATCCTGATCTTCCTCGTTCACCGGAGTTTCTCCGCCGCAATCGGTGCGCCTGCGAAATGATGCGAAACGGGTTGCGAGCATGGCCGAGACTCCTGATCCGGCAGTACCGAAAGGTTGATCCCGATCCGTACACGGCGGAAACTTGCAAGAAAGGTTGAAACGTTTTATTGATGATGTGCAGAAAAATATATGCATTCTTCAGGAAGTTGACAAAAAATGCAGCCGTGCCGACAACAGCGGGAATACCATCAGCAGGATTCCGTGAGGCCGCCCGGTCGTGCATCGGTCGTGTTGCCCCCGTCGCCGTTCAATGGGGTAAATCCCGTTTTCCGTAAAAAAGTACGACTGAAAGTACGACTGAAAGACACGCTATCGTCCGAAATTCAACAGGCTGCCTTTCAAACTGCCTCAACAGCATGATTCATAGCGGGATGAGAGACAGCGTTTGCCAAACCGTGCTCTATCGCGAACGGCGGTTGCCCCCCTGAGAAGGATTGGCTGTGAATCCTCATGATAAAGCGATTATTCCCTGGATTGGCGCTTCCCCGAAATGACGTCGAAGTCCTTCATCGCCCATCTTCATTCCGAATTCCAACGGTCCCGGCGATGCTGATCCGATGGATGAAAATACATGATGCACCTCGGCATAAATCCATCGAATACCCTATGGCTCAATCCTTATGAGGTGCTTATTATTGAATTGTGTTCTACTGAAATGTTCGTCGTCACACGTGACGGAAAGGAGTGTGTTATGGAAAAGAAACTTTCTCCCAACCAAACCCGGGAATGCCCCGAATGCCGGGGAACGGGCAAAATCAGCGCTCAAAACTGCAGCAACTGCGACGCGACCGGTCAGATCATCGTCCACTCCCACGGACATCGGCACGGTGAAAATTTCCACGATCACCCGCACTCCCACAAGGAACCGCATCACCCCGAAGATGATACTGTTCACGGACATCGCCATTGATGCATAGAGACAACAAAGGGAAAAGATGATGACATCATATCCGAAGTTCACAGCAATGCTGACAGACCTGTATGAACTCACGATGGCGCAAGTCTATTACCGGGAAGGGATGTTCAAGCCGGCTACGTTCAGTCTCTTTATCCGTGAGTACCCGCCGAACCGAGGCTATTTCATCAGTGCGGGTCTCGAAAATGCTCTCGCCTTTCTGGAATCGGCGCGTTTTATGCCCGATGACATTCAATATCTCGATTCCACAGGGCTTTTTTCCCATGATTTTCTGAATTACCTCGCCGGGTTCCGATTCACCGGCGACGTCGTCGCCGTTCCCGAAGGAGAACTCTTTTTCAAAGACGAACCCGTATTGGAAGTGACGGCCCCCATCATCGAAGCTCAGCTGGTGGAGACCGCACTCATCAATATCATCCATCTCCAAGTCACGCTCGCCACCAAGGTATCCCGTTGCGTGCATGCGGCCCGGGGCCGAAGCATCGTCGATTTTTCACTGCGGAGAACTCACGGAGTCGACGCCGGAATGGCGGTGGCCCGAGCCGGATATATTGCCGGAATGAGCGCCACGAGCAACGTTTTGGCCGGAAAGATTTACGGCATCCCGGTAGCCGGCACTATGGCCCACTCGTTCATCACAAGCTTTGAAAGCGAAATCAACGCCTTTCGAGCTTTTGCCGACATTTTCGGGGATCGCACGGTGCTATTGATCGACACCTACGACACCCTCGCGGGCGCGGAGAAAGCCGTTACGGTGGCCCGTGAGATGAAGGCGCAAGATCGGCGGCTGCGGGGAGTTCGTCTCGATAGCGGTGACATGACCGAACTGAGCCGTCAGGTCCGGGATCTTTTCCGGAGAGAGGGCGTCCCGGACATCCAGATCTTCGCAAGCGGCGGTTACGACGAATTCAAAATCGATCGAAGCATCCGGGAAGGCGCTGAAATCGATGCGTTCGGCGTCGGCACCAAAATGGGGGTTTCCGCCGACAGCCCTTATGCCGATATCGCCTATAAGCTCGTCCAGTTCGACAGTCGCCCGGTCATGAAACTGAGCTCAGGGAAAAGAACGCTCGTAGCGCCCAAACAGGTATTTCGAGAAGAACAGGATGGGCGTCTGGCCAAGGACACGATCTCTCTTCGCGAAGAGTCTCTCGCGGGTCGTCCACTGCTGAAAACGGTGATGCAGGACGGCAAGGCCGTGGACGCTCCGGAACCGTTGAATGTCATCAGAGAGCGGTTCAGGTCGGCTTTCGAAAAGCTCCCCGAAGAAGTCCGTGCGATCACCGATCCCGAACCTTACTCCGTCGGCATCAGCGAACGATTAACGGCCCTTCAGCGCAAGGTCAGGCACAGCGTCATCGCCAAGGAGCTCGGCGAAAGCTGAGATGCGGCAGAAGCCAGCTTAACAAAGCCTTGCGGACACATGTCAAGATGTTTTTTGGTGCAGGAGGACGTCGTAAGCGGTAAAAACCTCATAAAAAAGTGTAGTTCAAACCAAGATCCGGACATCTTTCAAACGACTGAAAAGGAGAAAAACGCATGCCAAAAAGAAGCGCTCAAGCACGTTGGGAAGGAACACTGCAGCAAGGCAAGGGAACCATAGCTCTGGGTAGCGGCGCCTTCGAAGGATCCTATTCTTTTGCAACCCGGTTCGGGGATGCACCGGGAACCAACCCGGAGGAACTGATCGGTGCGGCCCATGCCGGCTGCTTTTCAATGGCCCTTTCGATGCTGCTCGAAAAGGCCGGGCATCCACCAAAAGAGATTCGCACCCAGGCCGAGGTAACCATAGACAAAGTCGGCGACGGCTTTAAAATTACCCGCATCGATCTAACCACCCAGGCCGAGGTGCCCGGCATCACTGCCGAAGCGTTTCAAAAACAGGCCGAGGCCGCCAAGGAGGGTTGTCCGGTATCCCAGGCACTCGCCGGCACATCGATCAACTTGAAGGCAGAATTGAAAAATTTATGATATTAGACCGTTAGATAGAGGGTCGAGTGAGACGGAATATGAAGGGAGGTCATCATGACAGACGAAAAACAGTTTCAATTCAAATTTTTTCTACCCAATGCGAGACTGCTGAGCGACAGTGAAATTAAAAAACTGTCAGCAAACAACATTACGTCCGCCGGGGCGGATGAAAAGAATGGGCTCTGGCTCGAAATCACTTGCCCGGACCGTTCCTGCCTGGATGCCGATGGCCGGATTGTGATTCCGACCCAGGAATCCAAGAAGAAAGACAAAGGCTTCTTTTTGGAACTTTTCTGTCCGGAAGACAGCTGTGAAATCGTTGAGAGCACCGACCTGCCGTAACGGTGTTGCGTCGTATTGCGTCGTCGGATAAAATCCTGAGGACGCCTCGATTCACACGGCAGCGGCGGGTCGATCCATGAAAAGCGAGCGAGGACGTGCGTCTTTCCAGAGGGTTTTCTGAACCACCGGCAGTCTCAGCCCCGACCCGCCGCCATTGTTACCGATGTGATGGTTTATATGGACATCTTATCCCCTCCCGAAGGAGAATAAGGCCTGCAGACCGTACTATTTAAATCTGGACCTGGCGGCCTTGATCGCGCTTTCCATAGCTTCCCAGGCACTTTCGACACCCTTTTTCAAATCCTCCCACGCATCGCCTCCAGCACTGCGCAGGACGTCAAGCTTTGTTTCGACGTTTTTTCGTTTTTCTTTAATGTTATCGATCTGTTCCTGATACTCAACCCGTTTCTCAGCCTTGGCTGCATCGAGTTTGGCCTTCAGTTTGTCGATCTCGGCATTCCATTCGTCCAGTTTGGCATGCAATTTCTGAATATACGCATCTTTTTTGCTCATGATCTGCTCCTTTCAGCTGACCAATTGTCTGGGGTATTCGTTGGGTGCCCTGCCCTTTTACAGGCGCTTATATTCGCAACCTTAACGAACCAGAAGAAAAGCGCCAATAGGGTCATTCACCTAAACGGATTCGAAAAAAACCTTATTGACCTGGATGCCGTTTGAATGGTGGTAAAAACGATCGAAACAAAGGCCGATTGATGGGCACCGGAAAGATCTTCCTTTTTCACGCGGACGTCTTCTGAAATCAAGCGCCGTCAGGTGGCGTCCGGATCGGCCCTTCTTCGGTCATACCGGTTCAGGATCAATCTTCTTGCCCGATCCCAGTCCGATTGGGTGTCGAACATGTATTTGGCAAACCCAAGCGTTTCCACGCCGTTCAAAAGGACAACAATCTCCTCCAACGCCAAAACCCTCTCGAAGGCCTTCCACGACAGGGTGCTCAGGACCTTGTTTCTCCGGATTGTAATGCCGCTTTCCGTCAACGCGCCGGTGCGCTTTACGCAGGCTTTTTCGTAAACCCGCTTCTGGGTCCCGGCCGCGGTCGTTCTCATGAGTCTCAGGCCGCCGTACATCAAGACCCCCATGAACATGAGAAGAAGGGCGCCAAACATGAGCCCCACCCCCATCCAGTATATCAAAAAAGCCGTCGTTACCAGCGTTGTGACGGATATCACTATAAATGCCGGTATTCGACGCTGGGACGCCATCGCTTTTTGCACCTTGAGGCTGTCGGCAAAGGTCAGGTAGCCCCTGAATCGTATCTTTTCATCCATTGCTTTCAAACGCTTTCCTCCGTCCGCAAACGCGGAAATGGCGGTCTGCCGCTGCAGGCCGCGATTTTTGATTTTTCCCTGCATCTCAGTCCTGGATTTTCGGAAAACGAAGACATCGGGGAACGCAGCCCGGATCCTCAGGCCATCCGCCGAACCTCGCCATATTTTTCCTCAAGCCGCTTCGAAGAGATACGGATGGGGGTCTTAAGTTCCTGGGCGAACAGCGATACCTTGTATTCCTCGATCATCCAGAAAAAGGTCTCCACCGCCGCGCGCTTTTCATTGGAAGCCCCTCTTTCCAGAGAATTGAGGAGATCCGTCAGGCGGTCGACGTGTTGCTTCATCAGAGCGGCTTTGGCCTGATCCCGCTCGAGATTCTCAACCGCCCTCTGGGCGCGGATAGAGATGGCCCGAATGTATCGTTTCAAGTGGAACAGCCGCTCAGTATCGTAAAGTGCGAGAAAGTTTTCCGGCACCAGGTTGGCCAGCGCGTCCCGGAGTCCGGAAAGAAATCGGATGATCCCAGCGTTGGACCGACTGATGTTCTCCATGTGGAACAGCCCCGATCGGCAATCGTGATAGGCCGTCAGAATATCGACGACCACGGCCTGTTTGTTTTGGGCACTTCTGGAAATCAGAGGTGTCGCCTCCGTGATTAACGCATCGAACGCCGAACGGGTGCGGATATTGCGGTGAAACAGGTCCATCAGCACGCTGTCGTAGATCCGATTTTCAACACTTTTAAGACCCCCGAAATACCGGGCCGATTCGGCGAGTCTCTTGGGGAGCGCTAATTGTTTCCGAATTAATTTCAAATCGTTGGCTAAACAGGTGGAAAAGAGCCGCACCATCCCCTCCCGGTGACCCGCCTCGGCTTTGACCGGATCCCGATAAAGTTTGAGGGAGAGCCCGTCCTTGTCGGCCCGGAGCCCGGGATAGGCCACCCACGTCTCTCCGCCCTCGCCGGTCAAGGTGATGGACTCGGGCAAGTCCCGAAAATCCCAACGGGTAATCCCGGTTCGTTCCCACTCGCGCTGGACCGCTTCGAACTGATCCCGATTCATGGGATCCGCCGCGCTTTTTCGAAGCACCTCGACATTCCGCCCCGACCGGATCTCCTCGCCCCCGGGACCGATGATGGCGATTCGCATTCGGAGGTGTTCGGGCAGATCCCCCTCATTCCACGCCGAAGCCGGGATGCTGACGCCGAAGCGTCGGTAGATGAACGCTGCCAGGCCTGTGAGGAGCGCTCCCCGCCCTTTGGGAAGTTCGTTTACGATAATGCGTACCGTGGCGTTCACGGGAACCAGCTGCTTACGGTATTCCTTGGGAAGCCCCTTGATGAGGGCGGTGATCTTTTCCTCCAGAAGGCCCGGAACCAGCCAATCCAGGGCCTCGGGTGACACCGACGGCGCCACTGACGAAGGTATCTGAACCGTCACGCCGTCCTCGGTTCGGCTTGGATCGAACACGTAGTCGCAGGGAAAGACGGTATTGCCCAGGGAAATCTGATCGGGATACCGGCGCAGTTCATCAGGATCGGGACGGTATCGCCTCAGATCCCTCTCCTGCATCCGTAGAAACTTGTCGTTTTTCCGGCCTTTCAGGAGTGCCTTGAGCGCCCTGACGTCATGGATCCGGGTGCCGAGCTTGTCCGCGTAAAACGCGCACAGATCCTCCTCGGAAACGAGAATGTCTCGACGTCGCACCCGATCCTCAATCCCGCGAACCTCCCCGATGAGGGCCTGATTGTGACGAATGAAAGGAAACGGCTGTCGTATGTCGCCCTCCACCAGGGCGTTTCGGATAAAGATCCGGGATGCCGCCTCAGGATCGATTCTGCCGTAGGAGACTGGCCGCCGGGGAACGATGATGAGACCCAAAAGGCTGACCTGCTCGTCGGCCACCACCTCGCCCCGGTTTTTCTCCCACCGCGGGTTGGCATAAGAGCGCCGGCACAGGTCACCGCCTAAGGCCTCCAGCCATTCGACATCGATATTAGCGACGGTCCTGGCAAATAGTCGGGAGGTTTCCACCATTTCAGCCGCGACAACCCAGGGGCCCGAGCTTTTGAAGACGCCCGAGCCCGGAAAAATCATGGCCTCCCGCTCCCTGGCGGCCTGATAGATGAATTTGTCCTTCCTAACGGCGATGTTGGAAAGGAATCCGGTCAAAATCGACGTATGAAGCGCGGTGTAAAAAGGTGTGAAGGACGTCCCGTCGGCCACGTCAGGATCAATGGACACCCGGTTCCGAATACCGTGCTCTTCCAGAATCACAGCCAATTGGTAATGAATGTCCCGCCACTCCCGCATTCTTCTGAACGATAAGAACTGCCGTTTACAGTATGCCCGCATCTTGCCGATGGACTTCACGACGGATCTGGTTTCGTGATAGGCGTTCCAGATATTGAGAAGGGTAATGAAATCCGAGGACGCATCCTTGAAGGGCGCGTGAGCCTGATCGGCTTGTGTCTCTTTTCCCGTAGGGCGCTCCCGGGGATCCTGGATGCTGAGGGCTGCCGCCAGAACGGTCATCTCCTTCAGGCACCCCGCTTCCGCGGCCGCCAGCAGCATCCGGGACAGGCGGGGATCCACCGGCAGCCTGGCCATCACCCGCCCCCGTTCCGTCAACTGTACCACGGTTCGACCGCTTTTTCCCAAGCGCTTTCGAAAGATGGCCCCCAGCTCGTAAAGCAGGTTGAAGCCGTCCTGGATGTTCTTGTCCGCCGGCCGATCAATGAAAGGAAAATCGGCGACGTCCCCCAGCCGGAGAGAGATCATTCGAAGAATGACCTCCGCCAGATTGGATCTCAGAATCTCGGCAGGGGTGAAGCGGGGGCGGTTTTCATAGTCCGTCTCACTGTAAAGACGAATGCAGATGCCGTTGGCCACCCGGCCGCACCGTCCCATGCGTTGGTCCGCGCTGCTTCTTGAAATGGGGACCACGGGCAGGGCCGTGGTTCGGCTCCGGGGAAGATACTGGGAAATTCTGGCCAGGCCGGTGTCCACTACGAATCGGATGCCGGGAATGGTGATGGAGGTTTCGGCCACGTTGGTGGCGACGATGATCTTTCTTCCCGGCAAACGTTGAAAGACCCGGGACTGTTCACCGGCCGAAAGCCGACCATAAAGCGGCAGAATGTTGACACCGGTGAAACGGCTGCCCTCGAGCAGCTCACACGTCTCTCGAATGTCCTGCTCAGTGGGCATGAAGACGAGAATATCGCCGCCGTAGGGGCTCTCGGCCTGAAGCTTGCGAACAGCGGCGACCGCCGTGTCGACATGCGTCTGGTCGCTCTCATCGGAGACGGTGTCCGGCGGCATGTAACGCACCTCCACCGGGAACATCCGCCCGGAAACCTCGATGATCGGCGCGCCCTCAAAAGCCCGGGAAAATTTTTCCGTGTCGATGGTGGCCGATGTAATGACGAGTGAAAGCTCTCGTCGCTGCTCCAGAAGGCGCTTCAGAATGCCCAGAACGAAGTCGATATTGAGACTCCTTTCGTGGGCTTCGTCAACGATCAGGGTGTCATAGGCGTGGAGCCGTCGATCACTCTGTGCCTCGGCAAGAAGGATGCCGTCGGTCATGATCTTGATAAAGGTGTCTTCGCCGGTCTGGTCGTCGAAACGAATTTTGTACCCAACGGATCGCCCCAAGGGCTCCCCCAGTTCCTCGGCGATGCGATCAGCTACGGTCATTGCCGCGATGCGCCGGGGTTGGGTCATCCCGATCTGTCCGTCAATGCCCCGACCGGCCTCGATGCAGAATTTGGGAATCTGAGTGGTCTTACCTGATCCGGTCTCCCCCGAAATGACAACAACGCGATGGTTCATGAGGGTGGCGACAATCTCGTCCTTACGGTCGAGGATAGGCAAGCCCTCTGGGTAATCGAGTCGGGGCCTCCGGTCGAGGCGCTGCGCCCGCTTTCGGACGGAGGCGTCGACGGCGCTTTCCAATTGCAGGATTCTCTGCATCAGACGGTCGTCAGGCTTATCTGGCGCCGTTTTGCCCGGTTTGGAATGCCGACCTTTGACGACGGCTTGTCGCAACTGCCGGAGATCGCGATCGAAACGATGGCGGTCCCCTCCATAAGTTTTGGAAAGTGCCGATTTCAACCGATTGATATGATTTTGAATGTCGTTTTGCTTCATAATTCTTCATGTTGGACGCAAGCGCCCACCCGCATCGGAAAAAACAGCGGGAGAAAATTTTATCTAATTGTTAAATTTAACATATTTAGCCAGATACCGCCATTCAAAAAAATGGGAAGTGTTTCCGTATTGTTCCGTGTGTTGACAGGACAGGCATTTTACGAATATAACCGACCACACCGTATAACTGAGGTTAATGCGAAAAAATCCACCTAACATTGTCATCGAAAAACCAAAAGAGGTTTATATGTTTCGTAATTTCAAGATGGTCTCCCAAGTCGTCTTCGGTCGGGGCTGTTTCAATCAATTGTCGGATATTCTGTCGGTTCAGCGAAAAAAAGGGGCGTCGTTCGCGGTTTTCATCGTTGATCACATCTTTGAAAATCGACCGCTCAGAGATCGAATTCCCGCCGAAGGGCGGGATATGGTCATCTGGGCCGACACCACCGACGAACCCAAGACCACTGAAGTCGACCGGTTAACGGCAATGGTTCGAGCGCAAGCGAACAGCCTGCCGGATGCCGTGGTGGGCATCGGCGGCGGCAGCGTCATGGATCTGGCCAAGGCCGTATCGCTCATGCTCACCAACCCGGGGTCGGCCGCCGATTACCAGGGATGGGACCTGATCAAAAACCCGGCGGTCTATCACGCGGGGATTCCCACCCTGTCGGGTACGGGGGCGGAGGTATCCCGCACGACGGTGCTCACCGGACCTGTCAAAAAACTGGGCATCAACTCCGATCATACCGTCTTCGATCAAATTGTTCTGGACCCCGATCTCCTGGAGGGTGTTCCGACGGATCAGTGGTTCTACACGGGAATGGACTGCTACATCCATTGCGTGGAATCGCTCAAAGGAACCTATCTCAACGCCTTCAGCCAAGCCTACGGTGAAAAGGCCATGGCGTTGTGTCGGGAGGTTTTCCTCGGGGATCCCCCTGATCGGGAAGACAAGCTGATGATGGCCTCCTACTGCGGGGGCATGAGCATCGCCTATTCCCAGGTAGGCGTATGCCATGCCCTCTCCTATGGTCTCTCCTTCGTCCTGGGCCTCCATCACGGCATCGGAAACTGCGTGGCCTTCGACGTTCTGGAGGAATTCTACCCCGACGAGGTGAACGAATTCCGTCGCATGATGGAAAAACACGACGTCCGCTTGCCCCGAAATCTCGTTCAGGGTGTCGACGACAAGGGACTTGAAAAAATGGTCGATGTAGCGCTGGTCCTGGAACCGTTGTGGGAAAACGCCTTGGGCAAAAACTGGAAAACGATCATGACCCGGGACAAAATCAGACAACTCTACCGAAGGATGTGAGCCATGTGCGGAATCGCCGGAATCGTTTCCATCAAACAAAAACCGACAGACAATTCGGTCGTCGATCCTACAGCCTTCCGTAATGCCGTCGACCGGATCGAACAAACAGGGCTTTCCGCCTGCAAGGACGGTGACCTGGACCTGTCGACCCACTACCTGGGCGGATCCGACCTTATTTCTAGCCTATGGTCCACCGTCACCGCATGGAAAAAGGATGGTCCTTTTTTCAAGATCTTCTCCGACAAAAAGCTTCAGGAAGATCTTTTCAAGACAGGAACGCGCCTCTCCGACATCATCGACCGGGAGGATCGGACATTGACGGCACGGCTGGGCCTGCTGCCCACCGCGGAAACAGACATTCTATCGGACCATCTGGAGCGGACCAAGGACATCGCCTGGTGTCTCTCTGCTGAGATTGAAGAAAATATCCGAAAAACAAAGGATCTGTTTCACCGTTCCACCGCCCCGGAGGAGATTGTCACCATTTTCAAACGCGTCAACACCGTTCTGAACAGCATCGACCGGCTGGAAGTTCGAGGTCGAGACTCCGCAGGCATCTCCCTCTTGTTCACCCTCGACATGCCCGTCTACGACGCATTCATGAACACCCTGGACAAGGCCAATTTTCTTGACATCTTCCAACAACGAATCGGAAAGGCAGTGCTGGCCAACGGCAGCATTTCGATTCACGAGGGGGCTGATGAAGCCGAAACCCCGCACAAAGCGGTGGCTTTCACATACAAGGTCGCGGCCGAAATCGGCCGGCTGGGCGACAACGTCGCTTTCCTGCGCACCCAGATCAAGAACGACGCCATCCTCCAGGCCCTGGTCAATTTTTCTCACCGCAGCTACACCGTCTCCTCCCATACCCGATGGGCCTCGGTGGGCGCCATCAGCGAACCCAACTGTCACCCGGTCGACAATATCACAGTGGGTGCCAACGGCAACCTGCCCATCTTTCACGTCTGTCTCAACGGTGATATCGACAACCACATCGAGCTCAGGGAGGAATTTGAAAAGCGCGGATACATAATCCCCTCAGAGATCACCACAGACACCAAGATTATCCCTGTCAGGATCCAGGCCTACATGGAAGAGGGGCATTCCATGACCGAAGCGTTTCGCCTTTCGGTGAACGATTTCGAAGGCTCCCACGCCATCATCCTCCACACGGATCTCGCGCCCGGAAAGCTCTTTCTGGCCCAGCGCGGCAGCGGCCAGGCCATCTTCGTGGGGCTTGCCGACGATCATTACATGGCGGCCTCCGAGGTTTACGGATTCATCGAGCAAACTCCGAGATACCTCAAACTGGACGGTGAGAAGGTGGTAGAGGGACATAACGGAAAAACCCAGGGGCAGATCTTCATCCTGGATCAGTTTTCCGAAGGCGGTCTGGCCGGCATCCAGGCCATGGCTTATGACGGATCCCCCGTTAGCCTGGCGCCGTCGGACATCAAGACCACCCGCATTACCACCCGAGACATCGATCGGCAATCTTTTGCCCACTATTTCCTGAAAGAAATTTCCGAATCCCCGGCCTCCGTAGAAAAAACCCTCCTGAACCGTTGGCGGGTCATCGAAAACGACGACGGCAGGCGATGCGAGATCGTATTGGACGAAAAGGTTATCCCCGCCTCCGTTCGGAAAGCGCTGTCGGAAAATACCATTCGAAAGATCTTTTTTGTCGGTCAGGGCACCGCAGGGGTGGCGGCTCAGGCCTGTGCCGATATCCTCGCCCATTACATGGCCGATCCGAATATTCAAATCGCAGCACTGAAAGCCTCGGAGATGAGCGGATTCAGGCTCCAGGACGACGGACCCGGCCTGGAAGACACGCTGGTGGTGGCCATCAGCCAGTCGGGCACCACCACCGATACGAATCGGACCGTTGACATGGTTCGGGAGCGGGGAGCCCTTACCCTGGCCATCGTCAACCGCCGGGATTCAGACCTCACCTTCAAGGTTGATGGTGTCATGTACACCAGCAGCGGTCGAGACATCGAAATGTCAGTGGCGTCCACCAAGGCGTTTTATTCCCAGATCGTCGCCGGCGCCCTCTTGAACCTCTACCTGGCCCATCTGAAGGGCCGACGCGGAAGCGATTTCGTGACGAGGGAGGTCGAGGCGCTGCTGGCGCTACCGGGCCACATGCGTAAAATCCTCGCCATGCGGGAACAGATGGCACTCTCTGCCCGACGCCGCGCCGTAACCCGGACCTATTGGGCCGCGGTGGGCAGCGGTCCGAACAAGACTTCGGCCGACGAGATCCGTATCAAGCTCAGTGAGCTCTGCTACAAAACCATCTCCTCCGATTACGTGGAAGACAAGAAGCATATCGATCTTTCCTCGGAGCCCCTGATCATCGTCTGCGCCGCCGGCACCCGTGAAACGGTCCTGGGCGACATCATCAAAGATACAGCCATTTTCAAGGCCCACAAGGCGGTACCCATCGTCATCGCCAGCGAGGGAGAGAACCGGTTCACCCCCTATGCCGCCGACGTCTTCCACGTTCCCACGGTGAGTGAGCACCTGGCTCCCATCGTCAATACCCTGGTCGGCCACATCTGGGGATACTACGCCGCCTTATCTATCAACGAGGGGTCACGGTTTCTCTATGATTTCCGGAAGGATGTTCAGAAAAGCATTGACGACGCCGCAAAAAACGGGCTCGATGTCTACGAACTCATTCTGGAAAAAAGCTTCAGGGAGAAAATGGCCGAGTTCTACACCGCCTACCGCCGTCGCCGGAATGAGAACAGATTTACCTTCTCCATGGGACTCGGCAACGCCTCCGACCTGACCCTGCTTCTCAAATATCTGTCAGGGCGACTTCCCGTGACGGATTTCGAGATCGATTTCGAGCTCAAGGGCACTGCCCGAAACATGTTGGAAACCCTCTTCAAATGCCTGGGAGAGGGAATCAACGCCATGGCGCGGCCCATTGACGCCATCAAACACCAGGCCAAGACCGTGACCGTCGGCACCAGTCGGATCAGCGAAAAGATCGAGGGCATGCTTTTCGACCTGATCGAGGCCAACGGTTTCAAGGTTTCCCAACTGATCCCCAGCAACGTCATGGTCCTGAAAAATCTGCAGGAGATCATCTCCCAGGTCCGCGGGCTAACCCTTTACCAGATCGAGGGACTGAACCTGCTGGGCGAGCCTCTCGACAGCACCACGATCACCGTTGTTAAACGGGAAGGCTCTTCAATGGCCATTGCATCACGGGTGGATCGGGACCGGCGGCTTCAGGGCACCAAGCGAACCATCGTTCAGAAGGGCAACGTTTATATCGGTAAGGGACGAAAGGATAACCGCAGTATACTCTGTATCCCCTTGACTTCACGGCGGTCGACATCGGGCAGCCGGATCGAGTTTCTTCTGCTTCTCCACATCGATTTCAAGCAAAACATACCCTTGGCCGCAAAGGTAAAGGCTCTTGGTGGAAAATACGACCATCTGAAGAACATCGTTCTCGAAAACAACGTGGAGTGGCACGACATCTATCTCAACAAGGTGGATACCGCCGACCTGTTTGGCTTGTCGGCTGAAAAAGTGGCGGAAACCATCGTCGCAGGCATCGCCTGAAATCCATGCCCCGGCTCCGGCCTCATGAACAGGCGGGACCGGAGCCTTGTGGCTCAGAGCAGGGCATCATAAGCCGCGTCAAGAATCGGGAAGCCGGTGGCTCGGGCAAATTGCAGGGCGAATGCCGAATCGCCGGCGAGCTCGATGAAACGGACCTCTCGACTGATGCGGGAAACCTCTTCACGCCGATCCCGGTTCACGAGCGCCATGATCGCACCCACACCGGCCAGGTTGTCCAAAGGGTACACCTCTCCGTCGAAAGCGCCCTGGGGAAGCATACCGATGAGAGCGGCGTTTTTCCAGTCGAAACGGGCACCGAAAGCGCCGGTCAGGACAGTCCGGTCCACCCGTTGGATACCCGCCTCCCGCATGAGAAACTCAATGCCCACCGAAAGGGCCGCCTTGGCAAGCTGAAGCGACCTTACATCCTTGAGCGACAGGAAAATCTCCCTGCCGGAGCCGGAATCCTCGGCAGGGATCAGCACGAACCGGCGACCGAGGCCATTCTCATCGCAGACCACTCCCGGCGCCCCGGCGTTGAACCGGCCGGAAGGCTCGATGGCGCCCTGTCGCCGAAGCACCGCCACGGCATCGATCACGCCGGAGCCGCACAGCCCCAGTGGCCGCGTTCCCGGATCTCCCAGGATATGACAACGAACGCCCTTGTCCGGACCGGGTTCGACCTTGTAGACGGCTCCGGAAACCGCTCGCATACCACAGGATATCTGGGCGCCTTCCAGAGCGGGCCCGGTTGCGCAGCTCGTCGCCCACAGACCCGATGGGGTGGAAAGCATCACCTCCCCGTTGGTCCCGATGTCAATGATGAGAGTGACGCCATCCCGGTGATAGGGTCCGTCGGCCAGTGCAGCGCCCATGGTATCCCCCCCTACGAAACCCGACACCACCGGCAGGATGTGAACAGGTGTCCCGGGATTGAGGGATAGGCTCAGGTCGGCAGCATTGAAATGAGGAAACTCGCGCGCCACCGGCAAATAAGGCGTGACCCCGAGGCTTGAGGGATGGAACCCTGCAAATATCTGCAGCATGGTCGTGTTGCCCACCACCGTCACCTCATCCACGTCCTCGAGATGAAACTTCGCCGCGGCGATACATTGCTCGATCAATCCGTTCACTGCATCGAGGATCAAGCCCTGCATCTGGCGAAACCCCGCCGCCGACCGGTTGGCATAGGCGATACGGCTGATAACATCCTCCCCGAATCGCCGCTGGGGATTGACCGCCGAGGCCGTTGTCAGCACCCGGCCGTCCTTCAAGTCGCATAGGTATGCCGCCAGCGTCGTCGTCCCCAGGTCAAAGGCGATGCCCAGGCTTGCCGGGCGGCGACCCGTTAAGACCGCCGTAACGCCGTGAACCTCATGGACCGCCAGTGTGACCTCACCGGTGCACTGGTCCGGCAGGCCGGCCTGGCCCAGGGCATGACGGTTTCGAAAGGTCAACCCCCGGTCGCATACGGCTGCAGCACGGTCCAATATCCAGCTCTCGAGCGTGGCCGAACGTCCGTCCATCGGCTCAGGCGGGGTCGTTTTTGGAAGAAATATACGTGAAACCAATGGATTGGCAGCATAGCTGCCCGATACGCCGTCCTTACCCCGAACCTCTGAACTGTCGATCATCTGTTCCGGGACCGTCACCCGGACATGGCCTCTGACCACCGCCTGGCATGCAAGGCGCTGACCCTCCTTCAGCTGTTCCGGTGAAAGAATCCGTCGCTCAGCGTCGGTAATGGGGCCCATATTTTCGGGTGGCTCGGTCACCACGAGACATTTTCCGCAAACACCTTTCCCGCCACAATCGAAGCGCATGGGAAGGCCGTAGATGAGAGCTGCCTCCATGATGGTCGAATCGGTTCCCGACACCGCTACCGCAAGCCCCATGGGCTCAAACCTGATCTTGAATAAATCCGACATGAAGTATCACCTCCGGAATCGCTGGGAAAGAATCAGGGTTCTCAGACCGTCCGCCTGTCATTGTTTGACAAGGGGGCGTGTCGTAAACCCTTGCGTCACCAATCGTGCCGGGTCCACCATGACGGTGCCGACACTGACGCCCCAGTGGAGATGGGGGCCGGTGGCGCGGCCTGTTTTGCCGACACGGGCGACGATCTGCCCCTGGACGACTTTTGCCCCCTCTTTGACCAGGATTTGGTCAAGATGGATGAAAACGGACTGAATCCCCAGGCCGTGGTCGATAATCAGGGTATTTCCCATCAAGAAGAGGTCGGGGGCATCAAGTCGGACGACGCCGTCAGCAGGGGAGATCACCGGCGTGCCTTTGGGTGCGGCGATATCCATGCCCTGGTGGGGGCTTCTGGGTTCGCCGTTGAGAATGCGCTGACTTCCGAAAACGCCGCTCACACGCCCCTTGACGGGCAGGATGAAACCCCGCTCCAGGAACCAGGGTTCCGAAGAAGGGGATCTCCCACGTACGCTCCGAATCAGACGGTTGTCCGCCTCGATTCGCCGGATGTCCTCAGGGACCGGATGGACGTAGTGTCGGGCCAGGCCGTCGATGCGCTGGATGTCCCAGTCAAACGCCAGGATCCTGAGGGTCCGGCGAATCTCCTCTCCGCTCTTTTGGGCTGAAACGATGACATCAGTGGGCTGCATGCGCTCGATGCCAAAAGCAAAATACCCGTCCCTCCCCACGGCCGCAGGGTGTTCTCCCACAAAAACCGCCGCCGGCGGATGCACCCGACCGACGACCATATCCCCCTGATAGGCCGACTCCGGAAGATGCAACGACAGCGCCCAGGTCGCTTGAACGAAGATCGTCGCCATGGACAGGATGCTTCCCAAAACCACGAGTTGCATCATGCGCCGGGGTCTCCGATGCGTTCTTCCTCGAAAACCTTTTTCCACAGATTGGCTCCTCCTTGTCGAAAACGGTTCAGTTCATGAAAAGGCAATATGTTCCTACCACCCGGAAAGGTCTTGTGTAAAGCCCCCCACCGCCAACAAACCTGAAAATATTATCGATGATTGCCCCGACAGAGATTGGTCTTATTTTATATCGTTATACGACTTTCGAGGTCGGCGTTGTCGGGGGCTTACGTACGCCTGATCCGGTTATATCGGGGAGTTAAGCTGAAGACTTCAGGTTTCAGGCGTAGGTCCGCAGAAAAGCGGAACGCTTACTTCCCGGTACCGGCCTGTGAAAGTCGAAAGTTGAGTTGAATATTTATAATGAATGTAGCGCTGTTGCCGTTGCATCAACCCGTTATCAAGGAAAGGACTTCACCATGCCGCTCTCCGTCGTGGACCTTTATCGAGATGTTCTCCCCAAAACCAACTGCAGAGACTGCGGATTTGCCACCTGCCTCGCCTTTGCCGGCATGGTGGTCT
>NZ_JBFXGG010000063.1:0-18576 GCF_050178255.1 Desulfococcus sp.
CATTAATCAAAAATCTAGTCCAAAATATCTTAAGTCATATCAATATGTTGTGATTCAAGCTGATTCATTTTCAACATATTGTGCTCCACCAAAATCAGCCTCCCCAAAATCCGTTATAATCAGAAAATATCTTTCGCTGTTTTCCTTTGTCAAGTCGATCCTGAAAACCCGGATCCACCGTCACAGTCCAGCCCGGTCGATAATACAGCTGATAGAGAGGGTGTTATGTGTCGGCGGCCTCTTTTCGGTTGAAGCGGCGTATACCATCGTGCATTGTCGTCGGATTGTTCCACCTGACGGACTTCTACCGCAATGAAGGCTTCGCAGGAATGTCCATATCCGCTCGTATTCTGTCTGTAATTTTTATCTGCGGGAATATAAATTACGTTTATATATTATCTGAATATTATTTAAACGTTAAGATTAATTTTTTCATGGAGAAGTTAATTTTGATTGATAATCCCATATCCCATCTGGTATAAGGCAACACGAAAAAACAAGATTTTTTCCAATAAAGCGATCTGATACTTGTTGAGGTCACGATAGCGGGCATTTTCCACGAATTTGCCCGGAAGAACCCATATGTATGATTCCGAATCCGTATGGAAAGGAGGTGAAACCGGTTTTCTTATAGGATGTTCAATCATAACAATTCAAATGGGAGGAGAAAACAGCATGAGCCAAATGACAAGGCGATGGAAAATGGGAATCATGGTTTTTTTAGGACTATGTCTTGCATCATCTCCGCTCTGGGCTGAAATGGGAACCATGTCCCTCAAAAGCGGCGATATTGACGTACAGTTCATGGGTAGCCTAAAGACCTTTCCGACATTTTTGAGCGATGTGGACTTCAACAGCGACGACACCAACCGAGATTATATTTTAGATGAGAATGGCGCGATGTCCGACTTTTCCATCCGCAACGAGGCCCGTATCGGATGGTTGGGCAAGGGTGAAAACTGGGATTTCATGATCATTCTGGAGGCGGATTTCAATCTCAACAAAGATAACGGCGATCGGGGCGCCGACAATACCTCCCCGGTCGATTCCGGAATGACCGGCGAGGATTTCGGTATCGAAAAATTGAATTTCACTTACAATTTCGGTCCATTCGGCATCCTGACCGGATGGAATACGAAAGCCCTGGATATTCAAACCGGCGGTCTGGTCTACGGGGACGATCATCCCTATGTCGGCTTCAGCGGAACGGTGGGGGAAAATTTTTCCTGGGAAGCCCTTTATCTTTCCATATTTGATAAAATCGAGAATATGGATAAGGGCGCGGCCATAGGCCCCTTGGATGCGGACGATCTGGACTGGCAAGTCTACAGCCTCAAACTGACATACCAGTGGGGGCCCATGGCCATATCGCCGTTTTATGCCTACAGCGATAACAGCGATGAGCCGGCTGCCAACGCCAAGACGCACTATTTCGGCGCCGAAGCTTACGGCAAGATCGGCATTGTCACACCGCGCCTGGAACTCGCCTATGCCGTAGGCGATACAGACACCTATGATAGAACAGGGCAGAGCTATGACATCAGTGCCCTTGCTGCCTATGGATCTGTTGAAGTCGAGCTGGATCCCCGGTTTGTGCCCTATATCGGCCTCAAATATGAGGAAGGAGACGACGATCCGAACGATGACGACATCGAGGCATTCAACTCCATCACGGATATTTCACGCTACACCCCCACCTTCGGTATGGAAAACGCCTTTATCTATCGGTTGGTTCCTACGCTGGGCACTCATCTCTACAGCGGGAATTTCAACTTTCTTCCCAAAGCCAGGGGCATAGCGCAAACACCCGGCTACGGCGGTATCAGCAATTCTTCTTCCGGCGATGCGCCGGGCTTGATTATGTTGGGGCTGGGCGCCAAAGGAAAGTTCGGTGATTTATCCTATCAAGCGCAGATCATGCAATTCTGGTTTGATACCAGCGACGGAATGGAAGAATTGCTCGGTCGCGACGTCGACAGCGATGTGGGCATGGAGTTCGACCTTCTGCTGCGATATCAATTCGGTCCGCATTTCAGCGTCGGCAACAATATTGCCGTGTTCAATCCGGGCGACGCAATCGAAGATATCTGGGATTCCGAAACCGCGAGTTCGAATGACGAAATCGCCTTCATGGATACCATCGAGCTGACATGGACATGGTAATAAATTTGCATAATTCCTACAAGACGAACTGATATCTGAAATCGAAAGGAGTTCATATCCCATGAATCGGAAAGGGCTTTTGAAATGGAGCTATGCGCTTATCCCGGTATTCCTGATTGCGATGGAAATGCGTGCAGGTGCGATGGAAAATCCCTTTCCGACGCTCGTTCCTCAATTGAAAAGGGTTTGTCCCGAACCATTTCAGATGGTGGGTACGATCCAGGAGGTCGGTGACGGTCGGGTGCTTTTTGATAAAAAAGCCGGCTATCCTTTACAAAAGGGCCAGTGGCTTATAGTCAGTCAAAATCAGCCCCACCGTTCACCGGCCATGCAGGTTCGGACGGCCTGGATCGAGGTGGAAGCCCTTTTTGAAAAGACCGTGATGGCACGTGTCGCTGTTCAGATGAAAAAACCGACAATGCCGAATGATCTGGTTATGACGCCTCCGCTTCCACGAATTTATGTCGAAAAGGCGGTCGGAGCGTCTTTGGCCGTGGTCCACGATGCGATTATCGAAGATCTGCTGGAAGCGGGCTTTGATGTCCGCCTTGTGGAAGGGAAATCTCCAAGGTCCGACCTGCAGGATTTTTTTCTTGAGCTGAGCGGGAACGGCGCTCTGGTGTGCCGGGTAACAACCGCTCCTCCGGACAGGCGCATTATCTTTCATGAGAATGTTGCGGCACCATCACTGTCGGCAGTTCCCGGAAAGGTTTCCAATCGCGGCACCCTTCCGACTCCCCGGCCTGAAGCATCTTCTATCCGGCAGCCTCCGGAAGAACCCTCGACGGATTATTTTGCTTTAGCGGAACCCTACACGCGGGTGACGGCATGCGATATTCCAGGCGGAACGGGAAGGGAAATCGCATGTCTGGGCCAAAAGGATCTGGTGATCTTTCGCATCGAAGCCGGCGCGCTCAAGGAGATTTCACGCAAATCCTTTCCCGTGAATGATGTCTATCCGTTGCACCTGCATGCGTGCGATCTGGATGGAAATCCGGGAGACGAGCTGCTGGTAACGCTTGCTCAACAAACTGAAACCATAGGGAAAAAAGATAACCGTTTGTGTTCGTGGATTGTTGGTTTCAAAGACGGATCGTTGCACACGCTTGCGGAGAATGCGCCTTACTACTTCAGGGTGATCCGGGACGGCCGCGGCGATCGCATCCCCTTGGCCCAGCGCCAGGGAACGTACCGGCAATATGAAGGCCCGATTCATCGATTGGTATGGCAGCCGTCGCGTCAGCGGCTGGAGGCGGCTGCCCCCTATGAGCCTGCCCGGGGGGTTCACGGCATTTACCAGTTCAACGGCGTTTCGGACGATGAGAATCGTATCATGATTCTGGAGCCCGACGGTCGTCTGCACGGCTATCTCTTGCCGGAGGAACGCCTGGCGGCTTCGGGGGAGAGGGCGTTGGGGGCGTACCATGCACTTTCCTATCCGCTGAAGCGCAAGCAGGATTTGTATCTGGGAGGGTTCGATCGGAAGACGTTTGACGATGTTTATACCGCCAGAAGATTTGAAAGGAGGCGCGATTTTCAGGATCAGTTGTTTACCTTGCATTCTGAAGGTGCGGGCTTGATGAAGGCGATTGCCGGCGTCGGGGGAGCGGGTCGGCAGAGGTCCGGCCAGGTCGTGGGCGTTAAATGGATGGGAGATCGCATTGTGGAGACATGGCAGTCGGAGATATGGTCCAAGGAATTGCTTGATTTTACCTTTCTGGAAGACCCATCCGAAATACTTGTGCTCTACCGTGACTCAGACGGTTACGCCCTCGAGGGGATTCGGTAAAATCGACATCCGAGTCAAGCTGCCGCCAGCATGAAATTCACATGAACGGCGTCAAAGGGGAAAACGATTCGGCCTTCGATAAACCATGGCGCCGCCTGCCGACCGGGATGTGTGTGTTTTGAACTTGTGGCGGTAAACCGGCAACAGAAATAAAAAAGGGGTTGGCTGATTAAGCCTGACCCCTTGATTTCCATGGTGGGCGATACTGGATTTGAACCAGTGACTTCTACCGTGTGAAGGTAGCACTCTCCCGCTGAGTTAATCGCCCGTTCAGCTATGGGGCTTCTATAAAGGTTTCTCCGGGTCAGGTCAAGTTTTTTTTTGCGGGTCGCCGTTGTCGGGCGAGTCGGACGGATCTATATCCGGCTGTGCATCATCCGGCGGTACATCCTGTTCTGTATCCGGTTCCAGGTCGGGTTTCGGATAGGCGGCGGGGGAGGGATCTTCAATGATCATCGGCAGGTGTTCGGGCAAAGCGGTCTTCCCAGGCGCATCCGCTCCAGGATCGATGAGGTTTGGCGCGGGTGCCGATGCCTCTTCCGGCCCATTGTCCGCTGCCGGTTCCGCGGATTCCTGCCGGTCCGATCCTCCCGCCGTCCCGGACTTTTCCGGGGCGAGCTCCCTGGGGGTGGGCAGGTCCTTGAGGTTCTCGAGGTTGAACATCTCCAGGAATTTGCGGGTCGTGCCGTAGAGGAGGGGGCGTCCCGGCATCTCCTTCCGGCCGAGGATCTTGATGATCTTCCGCTCCAGAAGCACCCGGAGGACGCCGCCGCAGTCGACCCCGCGGATGTGTTCGATATCGCTCCTGAGCACCGGCTGCTTGTAGGCGACGACGGCCAGGGTCTCCATGGCGGCCCTGCTCAGTCGGGTTGGACTGTTGCGGTGCAGCCGCCGAATCCATTCCTTGTGCTCGGGGCGGGTCCTCAGCTGGTATCCGCCGGCGACCGCCGTCAGGTAGAAGCCGCCCCTGCGCCGTTCGTATTCGTCGGAAAGCCTGTCCACGGCCGCTTTAACGGCGGAGAGGTCCTCTGTCTCGAGGACCTCTGCCATGCGCCGGATGGAAAGGGGCGACTCCGAAGCGAAGAGCAGGCTTTCGATGATGTGTCTGAGATCGTCGTTCACTGGTAAAACAACCGGATGGTGCCGCTCTGAACGTGTTGGGTGATGCGGACCAGACCGAGCTTGCCCATCTCGAGAAGCGCCAGAAAGGTTGCGATCATCTCTTCCTTTTCGGCGTTTCGGGCGAAGAGGTCCGTGAAGGTCACGGATCCCTTTTCCTCCAGCATCTCGATGATGTAGGCGATTTTGTCCTTGATGGAGAAGCGTTCGGTGTCGAAATCGACGCCGTGCTCCCCGGGCATGTTCTCGATGATCCGCTGAAAGGCGTCGATGAGATCGAAGAGACTGACCTGGATGAACCCGTCTTCCGGATCCGGTTCGATCTCCGCTTTACCCGGGGCCCGGGTAAATGTGTCTTCGCCGAGTATCGGCCGGAGGGCGAGCCGCTCCGCCGCCGATTTCATGCGGAGGTACTCCACGAGGGGCCGGGTGATCTCCAGGCGCGGGTCTTCCTCGTCCGCTTCATCGCCCTCGTGGATCGGGAGCAGCATCCGCGATTTGATCTGGGTGAGGGTAGCGGCCATGAGCAGGAAATCTCCTGCGAAATCGACGTTCATGGCCTTCATCCAGTCGATGTACTCGAGGTACTGCTCGGTGATGAGGGCGATGGGGATGTCATAGATGTCCACCTCGTTCTTGTGGATGAGATAGACGAGAAGATCCATGGGGCCTTCGAAAATGTTCTCGACCTTGACTTCGTATCGGTGATCCGACATGGCAAAACGGGGCTGCGGCCGGGAGGCTCTTAAGCCTCCCGGTTACCGCGCTAGATGCTCATGGCCGCCCGCACCTCCTCCATGGTTCTCTGGGCCGACTCCCGGGCTTTGTTGCCGCCGGTGAGGATGATCTCGGCGAGGAGTTCGGGCCGTTTTTCATAGTAGGCCCGTTTCTCCCGGATAGGCTCCAGAAAGGCGATGAGGTTTTTGGCCATCTTCTTTTTGCAGGCGACGCAGCCGATCTGGGCCGATCGGCACTGATGACGGATCTCATCAACGGTTTCCTTGGGACTGTAAAGCTTGTGAAAATCGAAGACGTTGCAGATATCCGGGTTTCCAGGATCACTCTTGAGCTTTCGGGCCGGGTCCGTAACGAATTTCGATACCTTTTCCATGATCTCCTCGGGGGAATCGGACAGGTAAATGGCGTTGTCGTAGCTTTTGCTCATTTTCCGTCGGTCCCATCCGAGGATCTTCGAGGTCTCGGTGAGTATGGCCTGGGGTTCCGGAAATATTTCCCTGTAGAGGTAGTTGAAGCGTCTGGCGATCTCCCGGGTGATCTCCACGTGGGGAACCTGATCCACGCCCACGGGAACCCCGTCGGCTTTGTAGATGATGATGTCGGCGGCCTGCAGCAGGGGATAGCCGAGAAACCCGTATGTCGACAGGTCTTTGCCGGCGAGCTGAACGATCTGGTCCTTGTAGGTGGGGACGCGCTCCAGCCACGGCACCGGCGTGATCATGGCGAGCAGAAGAAAGAGCTCAGCGTGTTCCTTGATATGGGACTGCACGAAGAGCGTGCTCTTTTCCGGAGAGAGCCCGACGCTGAGCCAGTCGATCATCATCTGCTTCACGTAGTCCGGAATCTTTTCCGGATGCTCGTAGTTGCTGGTGAGGGCATGCCAGTCGGCGATGAAAAAAAAACAGTCATACCGCTCCTGCATGTCGATCCAATTCTCCAAAGCGCCGTGAAGGTTCCCCAGGTGAAGCGGGCCGGTGGGGCGCATCCCGCTGAGGATTCGTTTTTTGTCTGCCATTGGGATAAGGTCTCCTAACTGTCTGGTCTTTTCAGATTGGGCTCACATGATTCGGCCCCTACATATATAATTCCTTTGAAAAAAGCAATCCTGTTGGAAGCCGCGGATCATCCCCCAAAAGAGGCGTTGTCCCGCGGGCGTATCCGTGCTGGGATGTTGAAAACTCGTTCAATACGAGGCTCTCTGAAACGGTGGTGCGGCCGTGAATGTTTCTGAATTTCTCCGGATGAAGGCCGCCAGGATGGGGATCCACGGGATTCCGGCGAACCTGGGGATCTACTGACCGCCTCTCCCCGACCCGTCATAAAGAAAACAACGCACCCAATGGCCCGGACGGGGCTCATGACATGCCGGGACATCCTTTCGGCAGCGGTCCATCACATGGGGACACCGGGGGTGAAAATGGCAGCCTTCGGGCGGCGAGAGGGGGCTCGGGAGATCGCCGGCCGGGATGCTTCGCTGCCGGGTCGAGTTGACATCGGGCACGGGCGCGGCGTCGAGCAGCGCCTGGGTGTAAGGGTGCAGGGGGTCGGCGTACAGGTCGGATTTTCTCCGCAGCTCCACGAGGCGCCCCAGATACATGACGGCGACGCGGTCGCTGATGTGCCGGACCACCGAGAGGTCGTGGGAGACGAAGAGATAGGTCAGGCGAAACCGCTCCTGGAGATCCATGAGGAGATTGATGACCTGAGCCTGGATGGAGACGTCCAGGGCCGACACCGGTTCGTCGCAGATGATCAACTCCGGCTGGAGGACCAGTGCACGACCGATGCCGATGCGCTGCCGCTGGCCCCCGCTGAACTCGTGAGGGTATCGGTTGATGACCTCCGGCCGGAGTCCCACGAGTTTCATGATCTCCCGAACCCGTTCCAGCCGCTGGAGAGGGGTTCCAACCCGGTGGATGACCAGGGCTTCGGCGATGATCCGGCCCACCGTCATGCGTGGATTGAGGGAGGCGTAGGGGTCCTGGAAGATGATCTGCATTTTCCGCCGGAGGGGCCTGAGGGCCCGTCGACCCAGGGCCAGGATGTCCCGGCCGTCAAAGCGAATCTCCCCTGCCGTCGGCTCCTCCAACCGCAGGATGGTCCGTCCCAGGGTCGATTTTCCGCAGCCGCTCTCTCCCACCAGCCCCAGGGTCTCACCCCGGTATATATCGAGATCGATGCCGTCCACGGCCTTGACGGCACCCCATTTTCCGACGGCGGCCTCGCCGGGCGCGGCATAGTATTTCTTGACACCCCGCAGACTCACCAGTGTGTCACGTCCGGTCGTCCCACCGCCTGGTTCACGGCGATTTTCCATCATGCCTCCTCGTAGAGCCGGCATCGCACCGCATGGCCGTCGACTTCGATCAGGCCGGGCTCGGCATCGATGCACCGATCGAATACCCGATCGCAACGATCGCTGAATTTGCATCCGCCGGGAAGGGAAAGGAGGTTCGGCACTACGCCGGGGATTGCCGCCAGCCGGGCCCGATCGGATGTCGCCGCCCCGGGAATAGATCGCATGAGCCCTTGGGTGTAAGGGTGCAGGGGACGATTGAAGAGTGTTTTGACGTCGGCCGCCTCCACGATGCGTCCCGCGTACATCACCACCACATGCTCGGCGGTTTCGGCCACCACCGCAAGATCATGGGTGATGAGAAGGATGGCGGTGCCGGTCTTTCGCCGCAGCGTGTCCATGAGTTCCAGGATCTGGGCCTGGATGGTCACGTCCAGGGCCGTGGTGGGCTCGTCGGCGATAATGAGGCGCGGACTGCAGGCCAGGGCCATGGCGATCATCACCCGCTGCCGCATGCCGCCGCTCATCTGGTGGGGGTAGTCGTTCACCCGTCGCTCGGGGGAGGGGATGCCCACTTGCCGCAGCAGTTCCACGGCCCGTTCCAGCGCCGCCCTCCTGGAAAGCCGCTGGTGAAGCCTGAGAACCTCGATGATCTGTTCTTTTACGCGAAACACCGGGTTGAGGGAGGTCATGGGCTCCTGGAAGATCATGGAGATCTGGTTTCCCCGGATCCGGCGCATCTGCCGCTCCGGGAGGGTCAACAGGTCGGTGCCGTCGAACCGGATCCTGCCGTCCACGATCCGTCCCGGCGGATCGGGGATGAGACGCATGATCGAGAGGGCGGTGACGCTCTTGCCGCATCCTGATTCCCCCACCACGGCGAGGGTTCTGCCGGGAAAGAGCGAGAAGCTGACGTTGTCCACGGCCTTGGCCTTGCCGCGGTCGGTGAAAAAATAAGTCTTGAGGCCGCTGACGTCGAGCAGAGGTTCCGGCATGTCAATTCCTCTTGCCAATCCGCGGACCGGGAGGGGTCGTGGATGCGGAATGGCCGTGCAGGTTTTTCAAAAGGGTCTATTCCCGAAGTCTGGGATCCAGCGCATCCCTCAAACCGTCCCCCAGAAGGTTGAACCCGAGAACGGCGAAGAGAATCATCAGCCCGGGAAAAGTGACCGCCCACCAGGCCCTGAGAATCAGCGCACGCCCGTTGGCCAGCATGGCGCCCCATTCGGGGGTCGGCGGTTGAGCCCCCAGTCCCAGGAAGCTCAGGGCCGGGGCCTCGAGGATGGCCGAAGCGAACCCCAAAGTCGTCTGAACGATGAGGGGCGCCAGACAGTTGGGGAGGATGTGGACGAAGATCATCCGCGCGTCCCCCGCCCCCAGTGCCCGTGCCGCCTGGACACAGTCCTTGCCATATTCCTCCAGAACCGATCCGCGTACGATCCGGGCGTAACGCGGGATGCCGACGACCCCGATGGCCATCATGGCGTTTCTCAGGCTGGGGCCCAGAAAGGCCACGATGACGATGGCCAGCAGGATGGCGGGAAAGGCCAGCAGGATGTCCATGAGCCGCATGATGAGGTTGTCGGCCCTTCCCCCGTAAAAACCGGCGATAGCACCTGCCAGGATCCCGAAAAAGAGGGAGATGGAGACGGCGACGATGCCCACCAGAATGGAGATGCGTGCACCGTAGATGATGCGGCTCAACAGGTCCCGGCCGAAATCGTCGGTGCCCAGGGGATAGGTCCATGTGCCGCCTTCGTCCCAGACCGGGGGCTTCAGCTTGTCGTAAAGGGACTGGGCCAGGGGATCGTGGGGCGCGATCCATTGAGAAAAAAGGGCCATGAACAGAAAGAGGAAAATGATGAGGATGCCGGCCGCGGCGATCCTGTTTTTTCGGAGACGGAGGAGCGCTTCGGTCAAAGGGCCGCGGGATTTTTCCGATTCTGTAAGGCTGTTTTGCAGTGATGCGGCGGTCGTCTTCATCAGCTCACCTTGATCCGGGGGTTGACCCAGGCATAGAGAATGTCCACCAGCATGTTGATCAACACGAAGGTGGCGGCCACCAGCATGGTTCCCCCCTGAACCCTTGGCCCTGGCGGTCCGGATATAGTCCTGGCGCAGCACCTCCAGCATGCTGGAGCGGGTGATGCGGGCGATGATGGCCATGGGGATGGTGGAGAGGGTGACGGCCGGCATGACGAGGTGCCGGAGGGCGTCTTTGAAGGCCGGCCAGTTGCCGGTGATGACGCTGTCCAACACGTAGATGCGGGTGACGGTCTCCAGGCTGATGTTGTAGCTGAGTCTTCCCGAAAGGGGCAGCCACCCCAGGTTGAGGGAGAAGATGATCATGAGAACCAGGCCGAGCCAGAAGATGGGCATGGAGACCCCGATGAGGGAAAAGACCATGCTGGTGTAATCAAAGATGGAATATTGCCGCGTCGCCCGGAATCAGGTGAATCATGAAAAAGACGAGGACCGAGATGCCCAGCAGCGTCGGGATCAGGGATAGAAAGCGATGCAGGATGAATCTTGCCAGGATGTTTTCCTCACGCTTGTCCGGGTAACGATATCGGAGAGCCGGGCGACAATTGTCCGGCTCCGGTAACGGCCGTCACGGACGGCGGTGTCGCTATTCCACCCACACCTTGTGGAGCCGTACGCTCGAGGTGGGGTGGAGCTTGAAGTTCCGGACGGTTTTCAATTCAGGCCATACCACCAGAGAGTGGGCGATGTTGATCAGCGGCACTTCATCGTTGATGAGCTCCTGGGCGTGACGGTAGAGCTGAATCCGTTCATCCCTGGAGTTGGCCTGCTTGGCCTTGACAATGGTGTTGTGGTAGTCCTCGTTTTTCCATTGGGTCCGAACATTGGGGTCTGCCATGCCGTCCAGGAGCACTGCGAGGAAATTGTCGGGGTCTCCGTTGTCGCCGGTCCACCCCAGCTGGAAGAGATCCATCTCGGGCGGTTGAGTCCGCTGCTTCTTGAGATAGGTACCCCATTCGAAGGTCACCAATTCCACGTCGATTCCCACCTTCCTGAGATCGGCCTGGATGGCCTCGCCCACCTTCATGCCGTTGGGATTGTAGGGTCGTGCCACCGGCATGCTCCAAAGGCTGATCCCGTTCTGGCCGGCCGCCTTGAGCTTGCCCTGAAAATCGGCCTCCTGAAGGAGTTTTCTGGCGGCTTCCGGATCGTAGGGGTGGTCGATGACGTCGTCATTATATCCCCACATCGTCGGGGGAATGGTATTCTTGGCGACCTGGCCGAGGCCGTAATAGATGTTGTCGACGATGGCCTTCTTATTGACGGCCAGAGCGATGGCTTTGCGGATCCGCTTATCCTGCCAGAGGGGCTTGGTGTGGTTGAAGCCCACGTAGCCGATATTCATGCCGGGCTGGGTTGCCAGTTTCAGGTTTTCGTCCTTTTCCGCCAGTTCGATGTCCTCGGGATTGGGGAACTGACAGATGGAGATGTTGCCGGTCTTCAGTTCCAGAAAGCGGACCGAGTTGTCCGGAATGACGCGGAATATGGCCTGGTCCAGGCAGGGGCGGCCGCCCCAGTAGTCGTCGTTGGCTTCGAGGATGATCCGGTCGTCCTTGATCCATTTGACAAATCTGAAGGGCCCGGTGCCGACGGGGTTGCTTCTGAAGTCCTCGCCGTATTTCCTCACGGCCGCCGGGCTCACGATGGCGGCGAAGTCCATGGCCATGTTGGCCAGAAACGGCGCCTCGCGGCGTTTGAGCTTGAAAACGACCGTGTTGTTGTCCAGGGCCTCGATGCTGTCGATGGTATTGTCCATCTCCATGCTGAGCCAGTACTCGGCCGGCGGCTGTTTTTCCGGAAACGGCAGTGCGTCGCCGGTGAATTTGACCTTTTTTTCATTCATCATCCGGCCGATGGAGAAGACCACCGCGTCGGCGTTCATTTCGGTGCCGTCGTGGAATTTGACGCCTTCGCGCAGATGAAAGGTATAGGTGAGGCCGTCCTCGCTCACATCCCAGGCGGTGGCCAGACCCGGAACGAGATCCGTCGATTCATCTGCGTAGAGTACCAGCTGATCGAATACGTTGTCGCAGATCATGAACGAATTGCCGTCGGTTTCAAACGCCGGGTCAAGCCCCGAGCTGTCGCCGCCGCGTCCGAAGATGATCGTTCCACCGACCTTGGGATCGGCCGCCGTTGCCGTTCCCGCAAGGATCAACACCAATGCGACGGCCCACCAAAACGATCGTTTAGCCATACTTCCTCCTTATCGATGGTGCGGTTGATGAAAAACAAAGCCAAACCAAATCAATTGGATAGCAAAAAGGGGGTATAATGTCAAAACGATATCTCAACGGTGGGGATTTCAGAGCAGCATGTTTTCCGGCCGCATTTTCACGAACGTGTTGACAGGGGTGGTGAAGCACCTATAATGAAGATCATCCAACGCCGTTGGCTTCGAACCCGCCAAAACCGTTTCCAAGGAAAACCGCCATGAAAGAGCTGCTGTCCACCCGTGAAGTCGCAAAATTCCTGGATATCAACGAAAAGATGGTCTATTCCCTCATCTCGGAAAAAGGCCTCCCCGCCACCAAAATTACCGGGAAATGGCTTTTCCCCAAACATCTTGTCGAGCAATGGGTTGAAGCCAACACCATCAATTATCCGGAGCCATCGACCCATCTTCCGCCCTACCACGGTCTTCTCATCATCGCCGGGAGCAACGATCCGCTTCTGGAAAAGACCATCACCCTTTTCAACCAGACTCACACGGACCATGTGGCGGTGTTCGGGAACCTGGGCAGCATGGGGGGAATCAGGGCGCTCCGGCGGGATCTCTGCCATATGGCGTCGAGCCACCTCCTGCAGGAGGACGAGGAGGACTACAATTTCGCCTTTGCCGGTGCGGAGCTGGATCGAATGCCCGCAGTCGTCAATTTCTGTCGGCGAGAGCAAGGCATCCTGGTGCGGAAGGGCAATCCCAAGGATATCACCTCTGTGGCGGATTTCGCCCGACCGGGCCTGCGGATGGTCAACCGGCCCCTCGGCACCGGCACCCGTCTCCTGTTCGACCGGGCGCTTGCCGCCGCAGAAATCAAGGGCGACCAGATTGATGGATATCATCTTGAAGTGGCTCGACATATCGACGTCGGGCTCGAGATCCTGACGGGCCGCGCGGATGCCGCGCCCTGTATCCGTCCGGTGGCCAACCTGCTCGACCTCGATTTCATTCCCCTTCGCTGGGAACGGTACGATCTGTTGATGACCCGGGAACGCTTTTTCGAGCAGGGGGTTCAACTCTTCATCGGCATGCTCCATGAAAAGCCGTTTCTGGAATTGGCGGCCCAAATCGAGGGGTATGATGTCGGCATGGCCGGGAAGATGGTTTTCCCCAAGGAGTAAACAGGTTGTCCACGGTCTTTCTGCTGCGGACGGATGAAAAAAGGGGGTAATGGATGACCGATTTTCCCGTGATTCTTGTCACCGGTGCCTCGAGGGGGCTGGGTGCCGAGATCGCCCGATGGCTGGGTACAGCCGGCGCGGGAGTGGTTCTGGCAGCCCGCACGGAATCAGCGTTAACCCGGGTCGCACGTTCGGTGGCGTCACTGGGGGGAGCGCCCATGGTCCTGTCGGCGGATCTGGCCGTTCGGGAGGCGTGCGATCGGGTGGTTCAACAAGCCCTCGATCGGTTCGGCCGGCTGGACGGCCTGGTCAACAACGCGGGGATCCTCGAGCCTGTCGCCACCATCGCGCGGTCCGACCCCGACGCGTGGGCCGGGAACATCGCCGTCAACCTGCTGGCCCCGTTTTATCTGATCCGTGCGGCGCTTCCTGCCCTGCAGGAAACACGCGGCCGCGTGATCAACATCAGCAGCGGTGCGGCAGGGAAACCGATCGGGGCCTGGAGCGCCTATTGCGCCGCCAAGGCCGGCCTGACGCATCTGACGGCGGTTCTCGCCGTCGAGGAGCCGCGAATCACCGCCGTGGCCCTCCGGCCGGGCGTTGTCGATACCGCGATGCAGGAACGGATCCGGCAGGAAGGACCGGGAGCGATGGATCCCGAGACTGCCGAATATTTCCGGCGACTCAAGACGGAGGCGCGGCTCGAGCCGCCCTGGGTGCCTGCCCGGGTCGCGGCGTGGCTGGCCCTCCATGCACCCCGCTCCCTGAGCGGGCGATTCGTCGAATACGACGACCCCCGGATCGCCGATCCGGCCCTGGATTTTTTCGGGGCGTCCGCGCCTGAATCAGTGTCCTGAGGCCGCCAAGCGGCCTTGCCCTCTCCTTGTCACTTCGCAAAAAATTCTGACAGTCCATGCAACTATCGCCACCGCCGATCCCATCGATGTTTCGGATTCGATCTGCCTTTTAGGTTCTGAATATATTCAGAAACAGATTTGTTCTGTTTTGATGGCACGGTGTTTGCTTTGCCTTGGGAGCAGACTGGAAAAGGCCATGGCTTACAGCAGAAGCAGACAACCCTCAAGAATGGAGATGATGATGTATACTGGAGACTCATGCGACAGAGAAGCGAGAACATTCGCGGGCCGTGTCGAAAATAACGGCATTGATCCGATCATCAACGCCCGCTCCATCGCCGTGATCGGCGCCAGCAACCGCGTGGGAAGCGTCGGTCTTGCGGCTTTCAAGAACCTGCTCAGCGCCGGGTACAAAGGCGTGCTCTATCCGGTTCATCCCCGTGAAAAATCGATTCAGGGCGTCAAGGCTTATCCCGCCCTGGAGGCAATTCCGGACTTCGTGGACCTGGCCGTCGTCATCATCGGCGCTGACCAGGTGCCCGGGATCGTTCAGTCGGCCGCGGACCGGGGCATCAAAGGCTGTATTGTGATCAGCGCCGGGTTCAAGGAGATCGGCGGCCACGGGGTGGTGCTTGAAAACCGGTTGAAGCAGATCGCGGCGAGCACCGGAATCCGAATCATCGGCCCCAACTGTCTGGGCATCATCAACACCGATCCCGACATTCGGATGAACGCCAGTTTCGCCCGGATCATGCCCAAAAGCGGAAATATCGCCTTCATATCCCAGTCGGGTGCCCTTTGCACCTCGGTGCTGGACTATGCCGCCGGCCGGAACATCGGTTTTTCCAAATTCATCAGCTTCGGGAACAAGGCCGACATCAACGAAATCGACTTTCTGAGGTATCTCAAGGAGGATCCCGATACCCAGCTGATTCTGATGTATCTCGAGGATATCAGCAGCGGCCATGCATTTATGGAGATTGGAAAGGAGATCACCTACCAGGCCGGAAAACCCATCCTCGTGGTCAAGTCGGGACGCTCGACAGAGGGTGCCAGGGCGGCGGCGTCCCACACCGGCTCTCTGGCCGGATCCGACGCCACCTACGACGCCATATTTTACCAGAGCGGCATCCAGCGGGTGGAGGGCATCAACGAACTGTTCAATTACGCAGAGGCGTTTTCAAAGCAGCCGCTGCCCCGGGGGAATCGGGTGGCCATCGTCACCAACGCCGGCGGCCCGGGAATCATGGCCACCGACGCGGCGGTCCGTCATGGGTTGAAACTGGCGACCCTTTCCGAAGAGACACGGGCCAAACTCAAGACGCACCTGCCGCCCACGGCGAGCCTCGGCAATCCGGTGGACGTCATCGGGGACGCCACCCACGAACGCTACGAGGCGGCCATTCGGACCGTGGTGGAGGATGACGGGGTCGACGGTGCCATCGTCATTCTGACGCCCCAGGCCATGACGGACATTCTCGAGACGGCGGAGATCCTTCCCCGGGTGGCGGCCGACGTGAACAAGCCGATATTGGGATCCTTCATGGGTATGGTGGATGTCTCCGAAGGTGTCGAATATCTCCAGTCCCACGGCATACCCAACTATGTGTTTCCCGAAGCCGCAGCCCGGTCCATGGCTGCCATGGTACGGTTCGGCGAACGTCTGGCCACCCGGGAGCGCCGCCGGGTGATCACCCGAATGCCCTGCGATGCCGACGGCGTGGCCCGGTTCTTCCGTGTAAAGTTGGCGGCGAATGAAAAAGCCTATGTATCGGAGGCGGAAGCCTACGACATATTCGCGGCCTATCATCTTCCGGTGCCCCGTCGTCGGATGATCCGTGACGCTTCGGAAATCGACGACGCTGTTGCCGCCGTCGGCCTCCCGGCAGTCATGAAGATCGTCTCCCCCGACATCATCCATAAATCCGATGCCGGGGGCGTAAAAGTCAATTTATCGACGCCTGAAGCCGTTCGGTCCGCTTATGACGAGATTATCGCCAACGCCTTGCGGTACAAGGCAGATGCCCGGATCGACGGCGTCCTTATGGTGGAGATGGCGGGGAAGGGAGTGGAAGTGATCCTGGGGGCCACGCGGGATCCGGCCTTCGGTCCCATCTGCATGTTCGGTCTCGGTGGGATCTTCGTGGAGGTCATGAAAGACGTGACATTCCGTCTTGCCCCCATGTGGGAGTTGAGCGCCGAGAATATGATCCGGCAGATCAAGAGCTTCCGGATCCTCGAGGGGGTTCGGGGGAACCCGCCGTCGGATCTGGATGCCTTGAAGCAGTGCATCATGAAGCTCTCTCAACTGGCGGCGGATCACCCCGAGATCCGTGAGATGGACATCAACCCGCTGATCGTGTATCCCGAGGGGGGTGGGTGTGTCGTTGCCGACGGGCGGATCATGCTCGAGCGGCCCCGGAAGGGAGCTGTCTGAGGCTGCTCCGGGGGGCGCCGCGGGACGCGCCCCCTATGCCTTCCGATCCTTTTCGGCCGTGGGGGAGGGCCGGGCCCGCGTCAGAACGGTTCGAACGCGGGTCAGCATTTTTTGGCGGATATCCTCGATTTCACGGATCCTGAAGAGCCGTGCAGCCCCGAGAAGCAGGGCCAGAAAGACTGTTCCGACAAGCACTGAGGCGGCAAGTGCGCCTGCGGGGGTCTGGGTGTCGATGCCTGCGGCGATCCAGGTCCTGAAACGCTCCAGGGCTACCCCGATTCCCGCGCTGACGACGGTGAGCTTGAGGTAGTGGCGGTAGACGCCGGCGCTTTCCAGGTTGCGGCTTCGGTAATTCCACAGGGCATACAGGAGCCACACCTGGAAGACCACCGAGAGCGAGATGGCAGCCGCAATGCCGTCGGCTCCCCATCGCTGCATGTTGTACACGTAGACCGGAATACTGAGGAGGGCGCCGGCCGAACAGAACACCGATGGAAACAGCGTGTTCTGAACTGCAAAATAGGCGCGAATGACGATGGATTGGGCTGAAAAAGCGACGGTACCCGCCATCAGATAAAAGAGGAGGCGCGCGGTCAAGGCCGTCGCTGCCGCGTCGAAACGGCCCCGCTGGAAAAGCAGCAACACGATTTCGTACCGGAGGACCATAAACAGCACGGAAAAAGGAATGACCGCCGCCAGATATTTCAACGTGATGTTCAGCAGCGCGTTCATCTCGGGCAAACGGTTTTCGGCGGCCAGGCGGGCCATGTAGGGAAACGAGGCCGTTCCCACCGCCTGGCCGAAAAAGCCGACCAGAACGAACATGATCCTGAGGTCGTAGGTCAGGGCGGCGATGCTGCCTGAAGGCAGATAAGATCCGAAGAATTTCAGAAAGAATTCGGTGGAGAAGCTCATGGTGAGTCCCACCATGAGCGGCAGAGAGGCAAGGACGTATGCTTTCAGATCCCGATGCCTGAACTCGAATCGGAGGGTCAGGACCATCCCGACCCGCCGTGCGCCGAAGAACTGAATGATGCAGTTGCCCGCCAAGGCGCCGATCAGTGCTCCCCAGGAAAATCCCTCCATTCCCATGTATGGACTCAGAAGGGCTCCGAACCCGATGATCCCCAGATTATAAACGAGAGGCGCCAAGGCTGGAACGGTGAAGCGTTCCCGGGCGAACTGGACCGCCATGAAAAGCCCCCCGGTAAAGAAGAAGAACTGAGCCGGCATGACGATGCGGGTCATCCGAACGGCTTTGGCCTTGAGGACGGGGTCATCCAGGCCCGGAGCGATCAGGTCGATGAGCTGGGGCGCCAGGATCGACGCCGCGATGATGAGCAGGATCAGGAGGCTGCCGAAACAGGTGAAGATAATGGAACAGACCCGCCAACCTTCCGCCTCCAGATCCATGGCCAGGTACCGGGAAAAGATGGGGATGAAGGTGACCGAAAGAAACCCGCTGGCCAGGAGGTGATTCAATATCTCGGGGATGACGAAGGCCACCTGGTAGGCGTCCACCTCGGGGCCTGCCCCGCCTGCATAGGCAATAACCATTTCCCGGGCCAGGCCGATCACGCGGCTCAAGAGGACCGAGGCCATCATGATCAGGGATGCGATACCGACTTTACGATAGGATGTCATGGCGTGTGTCGTTCTGTCTCCGCGTGCCGTTCATGAGGCCCCCCGCCGGGACCTCTTCCGTGCCGAAGCGTCCTTGACCATAGCACACGGCAACGGATGCAGGCCAAGGTAAAATCCATGATCCTTTTGCAAGTCGGATTCTCGATCC
>NZ_JBFXGG010000064.1:0-17685 GCF_050178255.1 Desulfococcus sp.
TCAAAAGGGCCGCGATGCAGAATTTGCGGTGGATGGGATCGCGGTACCGGATCTCCGGCAGGGCCAGGCTGATGGCGGCCAGGAGCGATCCCCGGTAATCCAATACCGGCGCGCTCAGGGCGCCGAGGCCCGCTATCCGCTCCCCGAGGCTGGCGGCGTAGCCTTGACGCCGGATCCGGTCGAGCTCTTTTTTGAGGCCGACGGCGTCGGTGACGGTCTGGTCGGTCAGGGTTTCGAGTCCGGGCCTGCCGAGATAACGCTCGATGAACGCCGCCGAGGAAAAGGCGAGAAGGCATTTGGCCGACGCCCCGGCATGGAGCGGGGATCGGTTGCCGATGGGCATGATGGCCTTCAGCTCCTGGGGGGATTCCATGTGGTCGATGCAGACGCGGTCGGTTCCATCGATAACGTTGAGGTGGACCGTCTCCCGGGTGGCCTCGAGCAGCGCCTGCATGAAGGATCGCGCGGCGCGGGGGAGGGGCTGGTCCGATTCGAGGACGGCGATGAACCGATAGTAGACGCTTCCCAGCCGATACTGTCGGGTCTGATCGTCCTGCTCCACGAACCCGTGAAGCTTCAGGGTCTGGAGGATGCGCTGGACCGTTGCCGGGCTGAAGCCCAGGCGCGCCGCCAGCTCCCGGACGCCCCAGACGGGATGGTCCGCCTGAAAGGCCTGGAGAATGGCGATGGCTTTCTCCACTGAATTGAGATTGGACGAATTTTGTTTCATAATACAAAACGATGTTTTATTTTTGATGGGCTGCTTATGACAGACCGGTGCGGAGTTGTCAAGGGGGATTTTGTCGATCTTGGGAAGGCGGGGAGGATGAAACGTCCGTGAGCGGCGTTCAGCCATAAAAAAAGCCCGCGCTTCAGAGCGTGCGGGCTTTCAGATCTGCGAACTGTCGGTATGTCTTCTACCGGTACTTCTCGATGGTCCGTTTAAATCCCGGCATGGCGCCCGTGATGGTCTTGTCGTCCACGCAGTAGGCGATCCGGAAGTGGCCGGGGCCGCCGAAGCCGCTGCCGGGAACCGCCAGGATCCGCTCCTCCTGGAGGGCCTGGACAAAGGCGACGTCGTCGGGGATGGGACTTTTCGGGAAAAGATAAAAGGCCCCCGGCGGCGTGATGAAGTCATAGCCGCATTCCGCAAGCCCCTTGCAGAGGAGCCGACGCTTCCGGTCATACTCTGAAACGTCCACGGTGACGCCCTGGAGCCGTGCCACGACCCGCTGCATCATGGAGGGGGCGTTGACGAATCCCAGAATCCGGTTGGTGAGGGCCAGGGCTGCCAGGAGATTCCTGCGGTCGTCCACGGCCGGGTTCACCGCGATATAACCCAGGCGCTCGCCGGGGATCGAGAGCTCCTTGGAGTAGGAGGTGGCCACGATGCTGTTGGGGGATGCCGTGAAGATGCCGGGCACCGTCGCCCCGTCATAGACGATGTTGCGGTAGGGTTCGTCCGAGACGAGGTAGATGGCCCGACCCATGGCCTCGCCCCGGTCCAGGAGCAGCCGGCCCAGGGCCGCCAGGCTCTCGGCGTCGTAGATCTGGCCGGTGGGGTTGTTGGGAGAGTTGATGAGGACGATCTTCGTCTTTTCCGTAACGGCCGCATCGATGGCGGCGAGATCCAGGGTGAAGTCCTCACGGGTCGGCACGGTTTTCAAAATGCCGCCGTGGTTGTCGGCGTATGCGTTGTACTCCACGAAATAGGGCGCCGGCACGAGGACCTCGTCCCCGGGATCCAGCAGGGCCTTGAAGACGGCGTTGAGGGCGCCGGCGGCACCGCAGGTCATGATGACGTCGTCGGCGGTGATGGCCGCGCCCTGCACCCTCCCCACATGGTCGGCCACCGCCTGGCGGACAAAGGGGTATCCCGTGTTGGGCATGTAGCCGTGGTCCCTGGCCTCACCCGAGTCGACAAGCTCCCGAAGGGTCTTTTCGAAGATCTCGGGGGGCGGGACGTTGGGGTTTCCCAGGCTGAAATCATACACGTTTTCCGCCCCGTGGAGGGCCTTGAGCCGTGCCCCCTCCTCGAACATCTTCCGGATCCATGAGGATTTTTCGATCACTGCCTGGATCTTCACTGCAATGGGCATTCATCTCCTCCGGGTTAGGCGGGTTCGACGGCTTTGACTTCCGGGATCTCCTGCTTGAGAACCCGTTCGATGCCGTTTCTGAGGGTCATCTGGGACATGGGGCAGCCGGCGCAGGCGCCCTTGAGGCGGACCCTGACGATGCCGTTGGCCAGGACCTCCACCAGCTCGACGTCGCCGCCGTCCCGTTGGAGGGCGGGCCGGATTTTCTTCAATACCGCTTCGACTTTTTCCTTCATGGGTGCTCCTTCTCTGTGTAGGGGTTGAACGGAACGCGTCGCGCTCCGGATGCGACAAACGGCGCAACGACGCCGGGTGGCCGGCGTCGGCATCCCGTGAATGCGCGTTCCCTGGGTTGCGTCTCTTAACATAAGGCTCAAATGGGGTTTGTCATGCCGCGCCCCCGGGCTCACGGTCGGCGTAAAAGCGCTTCCGAAACGCCTCGAACCGCCCCTCGGCAATGGCCGACCGCATCCGGGCCGTCAGGTCGAGGTAATAATGGAGGTTGTGGAGGGTGTTGAGCCGGTAGGCCAGCAGTTCCCGGGACTGGTAGAGGTGCCGGAGGTATGCCCGGGAGTAGTTCCGGCAGGTGTAGCAGACGCACTCGGAGTCGACGGGGGCCGTGTCGGTCCGGTGGCGGCTGTTGGCGATGTTGAGGGTGCCCCGGCGGGTGAAGAGCTGCCCGTTCCTGGCGTTCCGGGTCGGCATGACGCAGTCGAACATGTCGGCGCCCCGGGCCGTCAGCTCCACCAGATCCTCGGGGGTGCCCACCCCCATGATGTACTTGGGACGGTCGCCGGGCAAAAGCGGCAGCGCGGCTTCGGCGACGTCGTACATCATCTGGTTGGGCTCCCCCACGCTGAGGCCCCCCAGGGCGTATCCGCTGAAATCCATGGCCGTTAGGGCCTCGGCCGACATGCGCCGGAGATCGTCGTACATGCCGCCCTGGACGATGCCGAAAAGGGCGTTCTTTTCGCCGCTTTGCTCCCGCCAGGTTTTTCGGCACCGCCCGGCCCACTGCGTGGTGATCTCGAGGGCCGCGAGGGCGGCCGCCCGTTCGGCGGGGTAGGCGATGCACTGGTCGAGACACATGATGACGTCCGAGTCGAGGCTGATCTGAATCTCGATGGACTTCTCGGGCGTGAGGAGGTGCCGGGAGCCGTCGATGTGGGACTGGAAGCTTGCTCCCGCCTCGGTGATCCTGGTGAGCCTGGCCAGGGAGAAGACCTGGAACCCGCCGCTGTCGGTGAGAATGGGGCCGTCCCAGTTCATGAACCGGTGGAGGCCCGAGAACCGATCGATGACGTCGCATCCCGGCCGGAGATAGAGGTGGTAGGTGTTGCCCAGAATGATCTGTGCCCCGGCGGCCGTGAGGTCCTCGGGGGTCAGGCTCTTCACCGTCCCCAGGGTGCCCACGGGCATGAAGACGGGGGTCTCGACCGTGCCGTGAACCAGCGAGAGCCTCCCGGTGCGGGCCCGGGTCGTCGTGCAGCGTGCAGTGACCTGAAACGGATGGGGCATTTTTCTCCTTTCACCCGATCAACATCGCATCCCCGTAACTGAAGAAACGATATCCCCGGGCCACGGCCTCCCGATAGGCCGAGAGCACGTTCTCCCGGCCGGCAAAGGCCGACACCAGCATGATCAGGGTCGACTCCGGGAGGTGGAAGTTGGTGATCACGGCGTCGACGGCCCTGAACCGGTACCCGGGATAAATGAACAGGTCGCAGTGGCCGCTTCCCGGTGCGATCCGGCCGTCCGGACCGGCGGCGTATTCGAGGGTTCTCACCGAGGTGGTGCCCACGGCCACCACGCGCCGCCCCTCGGACCGGGCGAGGTTGACGGCCTCGGCGGTCTTCTCGGGGATGGTGAATGCTTCGTGGTGCATCCGGTGCTCCCGGATGTCGTCGACCCGGACGGGAACGAAGGTGCCGTACCCCACGTGGAGGGTGACGGCGGCCACCGTCACGCCCCGCTCCCGGATGCGGGCCAGAAGCTCCGGCGTGAAATGGAGGCCGGCGGTGGGTGCGGCCACGGCGCCTTTCCGGGCCGCGTAGACGGTCTGGTAATGCGTTCGGTCGTCAGGGGTTCCCCCGCCTTCGGCAGCCGTCCCCGGCTCTCCGTCTCCGTTTCGCCGGATATAGGGCGGCAGGGGCATCCGTCCGATCCGGTAGAGTATCGACTCAAAAGGCTCCGGGCTCGAAAATCGCAGGGTGTGGACGGCCTCCCGGCTGTCCACCACCTCCGCGGTGAGCCCCTGGTCAAAGAAGATGCGGGTGCCCGGTTTCGGCCGCTTGGCGGCCTTGAGCATGCAATTGCGGGTCACCTCCCGGGCGTGGGCGGCCCTGCCGTCGTGAGGGTCGAGGATCAGGATCTCCACCTTCCCGCCGCTGGCCTTCCGGCCGTAGAGCCTGGCCGGTACGACCTCGGTGTCGTTGATCACGAGAAGGTCCGAAGGATCGAGAAGCGCGGGGAGGTCCGCGAAGACGCGATGGGCGATCCGGCCGTCCCCCCGGTTCAGGCAGAGGAGGCGGGATGCGTCCCGGCGTGCCGAAGGCGACTGGGCGATGAGATCCTGGGGCAGGTCGTAACGGTAGTCCTTGAGCCGGTACATTCTAGTCGAACATCCTCCCCGCCCAGACCGTCAAAAGCCCCGCGAGCATCATGATAAGGCCCAGCCCCCGCAGGGTTCGGGGCGGGAGTTCCAGAATTCTTTCCAGCCAGGATTTCATCCGGTTCGGAAAGGCGGCATAGGGAAACCCCTCTATGAACATGACCATGCCGACGACGCACAGAAAAAATTCCATCGGTCTGTTTTCCTCACTGCTGAAGATATCCCGGCACCGTTCAGGCCGGCCCTGACAATGGGCCCGGCTGTCGTGCCGTCAAAACCGGTTTTGCCGGGGGTGCGTTAAAACGATCTATTATAGGCCCTGGGGATGGTTTGTCAAAAAAATAATGACGGGACAGCCGCCCGGAGGCGGGCGGCGTCGGTTATTTCCGGACGGGAGGCGCGTGGACGGCTCCGCCCAGAAAGAGCTCGGCCGCCTCGGCCTCGGTCTCCGAGAGGGTGGGGTGGGGATGGATGGTAAAGGCGACGTCCTGGACCACGGCGCCCATCTCGACGGCCAGAACACCCTCCGAGATAAGCCCTTCGGTGTTCCGGCCCACGATGCCGACGCCCAGAATCCGCTGAGATTCGGGATCGACGATCATCTTGGTCATCCCCTCGGGGGTCCCCAGGGTGACGGCCCGGCCTGAATACTTCCAGGGGAATCGCCGGACCTCGACGGTCCGTTTTTCCTGCCTGGCCGCCGTTTCGGTGAGGCCGCAATAGGCGATCTGGGGATCGGTGTACACCACCGCCGGGATCGCTGCGGCATCGAAGGCCGAGGGCTGCCCGGCCATGACCTCGGCCGCGATCTTGCCTTCGCGGGAGGCCTTGTGGGCCAGCATCATGCCGCCGGTGACGTCGCCTACGGCAAAGATGTTTTCGTCCCCGGTCCGTTGCCGATCGTCGACAATGACAAACCCCCGGTCGTCGGTGCGAACCCGGGTGTTTTCAAGGCCGAGGCCCCGGGTGTTGGGTGCCCTCCCGACGGCGACGAGGACCCGGTCGAAGGTGTCGTCGCTCCCGTTTCCGGAAAACGAGACGTCCACACCGTCGTCGCGGGGCTGGAGCTTCGATACGCGGGTGTTGAGGTGAACCGCTTTGAAGGCCTTGTCCAGCCGGCGCTTCAGGGGCGCCGTGAGATCGTCGTCGATGCCCGGCAGCAGGCGGTCCCCCATCTCCACCAGATGGATCTCCGAACCCAGGGCCGCGTAAATCATCCCGATCTCGAGGCCGACATACCCGCCGCCCACCACCAGCATCCGTTTGGGGATGTCGGGGAGGCTCAGGGCCGCCGTGGAGCTCATGATCCGGCCGTCTTTTTCGAAATCCGTGTCCGGGAGGGGGATTGGGCGGGAGCCTGTGGCGATGACGGCATGCTTGAACCGGATGCCGCTGATGTCCGATCCCGGGATCCGGACTTCATTGGCGCTCTTGAACGCTGCCCGGCCTTGCAGCAATTGAATGCCCCGGGCTTTCGTCAACTGCATCAGGCCCTTCGCCAGTTTGTCCACCACCTGTTGTTTCCAGCCGCGGACGCCCGCGATGTCGATATCGGGCCGGCCGAAGGTGATGCCCATCTCCCTGGCCCGGTCGGCGTCGTGGAGCAGTTCGGCGAGGGTGAGATACGTCTTGGAGGGGATGCATCCCCTGAAGAGGCAGACCCCGCCCGGCCCTTCGCCCATGTCGATGAGGGTCACGTCCATGCCCAGGTCCGCCGCCCGAAAGGCCGCGGCGTATCCTCCCGGCCCGCCGCCGATGACGACGACCTCGCAATCCTGTACCAGTTCTCCCATAACCATAATCATCTCCAATCCGGCCTTCAGCCGGTTAAAAACAATTCCTCGGGATCGGCCAGGGCGGCCGTGACCGTCGCGAGGAAGCGGGAGGCGTCGCCGCCGTCGAGGATCCGGTGATCCATGGTGAGGATGATCGGCATCATGAGGCGGGGCACGATCTCATGCCGGCCCGACGGCAGGGTGTGCACCACCGGCGCCATACCGGCTCGTCCCATGCCCAGGATGGCCGCCTGAGGATGGTTGACGATGGGCACGAAGAGGGTGCCGCCGCTCCCCCCGGTGTTGGTGACGGTGAAGGTCCCGCCCTGGAGCTCCTCCACGGCGATCTTCCGGTTCCGGGTCTTGTCCACCAATCCTTTGAGTTCGACGGCGATCTGGGTGAGGCTCTTGCGGTCCACGTTCCGGAGCACCGGAACGATCAGTCCGTCCTCGGTGTCCACCGCCACGCCGATGTGATAGTAGCGCTTCAGGATGAGCTCCCCCGACGCCGCGTCCAGGCTCGAGTTGAAATAGGGGAATCGTTTCAGGGCCGAAACCAGGGCCTTCAGCACGAAGACCGTGAGGCTCAGATGTCCGTCCTGCTCGGCGATCTTTTCCTTGTGCTTCCGGCGAAAGGCTTCCAGATCGGTGATGTCGACCATGTCCGTGGTGGTGACGTGGGGGATCCGGGACCAGGCCACGGCCATCTGTCTGGCCGTAGCCCGCCGAATGGAGCGGACAGGGACCCGCTCCACCTCGCCCCACCGGGAAAAGTCGGGCAGATCGGGGGCGTCCGCCGAAAGGGGTCGGGGCTGTTCCGGAGCTTCAGACCGATCCGGCGCCGCTTCCGGCTTTTCCGGGGCCTTTTCGGTCTTTTTCCCTTCCCGTGCCGCCGTGCCGCCGGCATCGGCATGACGCCGGACATCGTCCGCCGTGACCACCCCGCCCCGGCCGGTGGGCGTCACCTCATGAAGATCGATCTCCATCTCCCGGGCCAGACGCCGGGTGGCGGGGGATGCGGGCACCGGTCCCTTCCGGTCCCGGGGGCGCCCCTCGTCTGTCTTGTCCGCGGCCTTGTCTTCCTTCTCTTCCCGGCTCGGCTTGTCCGGCTCTTCCGCGCTCTGCTCGTCCGCTTCGGATTTTTTCGAGGGCTTCGCCCCCGAGGATGCGTCGCGCTCTCCGGATGCTTCCGGTTCTTCCGTTTCGGATGCCGCTGCCGTGTCGAAGGTCATCAGAACGTCGCCCACCTTGACCACGTCTCCCGCCTTGACGCGGATCTCCACGACGGTGCCGGTGACGGGGGAGGGAATCTCCACGGCCGCCTTGTCGGTTTCGATCTCGAGAATGACGTCGCCTTCCTCGACGCGGTCGCCCTCCGACACCGTCACGGCGGTCACCTCCCCTTCGTGAATCCCTTCCCCCAGGTCGGGTAGCTTGAAAGATTGGGTCATGGGTTTTCCTCCGAATCAGGTTTCAAGAATTTTCTTGGCTTCGTGGACGATGCGCTCCACGGTGGGGATGTAGTGCTTCTCCCGGCTGAAGAGGGGAATGACGACGTCATAGCCGGTAACCCGTCCGATGGGCACCTCCAGGTAGTAGAAGGCCTTCTCCACCAGTCGGGCCGTGATCTCGGCCCCGGGGCCGAAGCTCATGGGGGCCTCGTGGACGATCACGGCATGCCCCGTCTTTTTGACGGACGTGACGAAAAGGGTGTCGTCCAGGGGCGAGATGGTCAGCAGGTCGATGACCTCGACGGAGACGCCCTTCTCCTTCTCCAGTCGCTCCGCGGCCTCGAGGGCGGGGCGCAGCATGGCCCCGTAAGCGATGAGGGTCAGGTCGTCCCCTTCCCGGGCAATCCGGGACTCGCCCAGGGGGATCGTCTCCTCCGCCTCGGGCACCTCCTCCCGGAAGGCCCGGTAGAGGGCCTTGGCCTCATAAAATATGACGGGGTCCGGGTCCCGGATGGCGCTCACCAGGAGGGCCCGGGCGTTCCGGGGCCCCGACGGGATCACCATCTTGAGGCCGGGGATGTGGGCCCAGAAGGCCTCGCGGCTCTCGGAGTGGTGTTCCAGGGCGCGGACGCCGCCGCCGTAGGGCGCCCGCAGCACCATGGGGACGTGATAGCGCCCCTGGGAGCGCCACCGGAGGCGCGAGGCGTGATTTTCGATCTGGTGGAAATTCTGGTAGGCGAAGCCGGAAAACTGGATCTCGCACACCGGCTTCAGTCCGTAAACCGCCATGCCGACGGACATGCCGACGATGCCGTTCTCCGAGAGGGGGGTGTCCACCACCCGCGTCTCGCCGAATTTTTCGTAAAGGCCGTCGGTGACGCGGAAGACGCCGCCGTCCTTGCCGACGTCCTCACCCAGTACGATGACGCCGTCGTCTCGTTCCATCTCCTGTCGCAGGGCCAGATTGAGGGCCTGTACCATTGTCATCTTCGCCATGTCAGTCCTCCTCGCGGGTTTTCTCGAGCCAACGGGCAAGGGCTTCTCGCTGGGATTTCAGGTGCGGGGGCGGCGTCTCGTAAACATGCTCGAACATGAGAAGCGGGTCCGGGGCGTCCGCCATCTGCTTTTCGGCATTGTCCACCGCCGTCTGGATCCGGTCCTTTACCGACTGCTCCACGTCGGCGATGCCGTCGTCGTCCAGGAGCTTCCGCTCCTTGAGGTAAACCTGGAAACGCTGGATGGGATCCTTCTGCCGCCAGGATTCCACCTCCTCGTCGGTGCGGTATCGCTTGGGGTCGTCGGCGGTGGTGTGCATCATGAGACGATAGGTGACGCATTCGATCAGGGTGGGGCCTTCGCCCGACCGGGCCCTATCCGCCGCTTCCTTTGCGGCGGCATAAACGGCGAGGATGTCGTTGCCGTCCACCTGGATTCCCTCGATACCGTAGGCCAGGGCCTTCTGGGCGATGGTCTTGGACCGCGTCTGACGGGAGCGTGGGATGGAGATGGCCCATTGGTTGTTCTGGCAGACGAAGATGACGGGAACCTGGAAAACGCCGGCGAAATTGAAGGCCTCGTGGACGTCCCCCTGGGAGGTGGCGCCGTCGCCGAAGAAGGTCATGGCCACGTGCTTCTTCCCGCGATATTTCAGGGCCCAGGCAAGGCCCACGGCGTGGAGGGTCTGGGACCCCACGGGTACGGCGTTGGGGAGATCGTTCCGGTCCTCCGCCACGTGAAAGCCCTCGTTGTATCCGTTGAAGGCCATGAGGACGCTTTCCATGGACCGCCCCCGCCACAGCTCCGCCGCGGTCTCCCGAAAGGAGGGCACCATCCAGTCTTCGGGTTCCAGGACGGCTGCGGCCCCGAGATGGGCCGCCTCCTGGCCGGTAATGGGGGGAAAGGTGCCGATGCGTCCCTGGCGCTGCAGGTTCAGCATCCGGCGATCGAACTCCCGCCCCAGGACCATGGCTTCGTAAAGTTTCATCAAGAGGTCGTCCGAAAGGTTGGGGTCGAGCTCGGCGTCGACCTTGCCGTTTTCGTCGAGAATGGAGAGATAGTCGATCTGTCCGGGGATGTCGATGGCTGTTCTGGGCATGTCGGTTCTCCTCCGATGGCTTTGGCGCCGATGATGCCGGCGACGCTGTTCAAAGGGAGTAATGAGCATAAAGATGATACTGCATGACCCGAACGTCAAGGGGAAGCGGCGGATTCGGGGGGCATGGGGCGGCGCGGTCGTGAGCGATGCCCTGTGCCCCCCGGCATCCGACGCCGGCGGCCTACGAGGCCAATTTGGCGAGAAACCCCTTGATCCTGCTCAGCAGAGGCTTTTGAATCCGGACCTTCAGGTAGAGATCCCCCGGGGGGCTGCCGATGATGGAGGGGCGCCCCATGCCGCTGAGCCGGATCCGCTGCCCCTCCCGGACACCCCGCGGAATCCGGACCACGAGCTTCTTGCCCAGCCTTTTGTGTTCGTAGGCATAGGGCCCGCCGTCCCGTGCCGTCTCCGGCGGGAGAACGAGGGTCTCCTCCACGTCCGCCCCTTTCATGAATCCACTGCCTGCGCCCGATTTCTCGAGAAGCCGGCGGACGATGCCGTCGAGAACGCCCGGGGTGTTGCGATGGGACGCGGGGCCGGTTCCAGGACCGCCGAAAAAGAAGAAACCGCCGCCGCGAACGCCCTTGCCCTTGAATTGAAAGGTCTGGTAGCCCTGGCCGTAAAAATCCTTGAAAATGGCGTCAAAACCGCGGAGGCCGAAGGATCGCGCCATCTCCTCGAAGATCTGATTGATGTCCGAGCCCCTGAAAATGTCCTGCTCGGAATAGTTCTGCCGGAACCGGCCGTGAGCGTCCGCGCCGAACCGTCGACGGAGGTCGTCGTAGGCCTGTTTTTTGGACGGGTCCGAGAGAACGGCGTAGGCCTCGTTGATGCGCTTCATGCGCTCTGCCGCTTCCGGGTCGTCGGTGTTTCGATCGGGATGGTATCGGAAGGCCAGTTTCCGATAGCCTTCCTTGATTTCCCTTTTGCCGGCGTCGGGCCCGACGCCCAGGACCTGATAATAATCCTCTTGAGTCATGAACATGTCACCTTTCCATTGAGGCATCCCCGATCGGGGCCGTGGTTTTCCATGGGCGGCCCATGGCTTCTGAACCGGGAAACATAATCATCGCGTTCGTGCAAATCAACGGGAAAGGATCCGCCGGGCCGACGGCGTGGGCAGATCGGGTGAAAAAGCGGATTGACCCGGGAGGATATTTATTCTATTCTTCTCATTAACGTGATTTTCGGCTTTCATAGGCCGTATCTATCCGGTCACCATCATGAAAGTTGAAGTGAGACCTTAAACTGTCCGCGTCATCAGGAGACCGCCGGATATGGTTACCCAGAAGCCCCTTTTCTACTGGATCTTTCACCGTTGTCGCCTGCTCCAGGCCGGTCTGTTGCTGATCATCCTGGCCGGTCTCTTTTTCAGGGTTTTTCCCCTGGAGATGCAGAAGCGGATCGTCAACACCGCCATCCACCTCAAGCAGACCGACCTCCTGATCCGCTACTGTCTACTCTATCTGGGGGCGGTCCTCCTGGCCGGCATCCTCAAGTACGCCGCCAACGTTCTGCAGAAATACCTGGGCCAGAAGATCCTGCTGGAGATCCGGACGGCGCTTTACGCCCATATCCTGCAGCTGCCCCTGGGATTCTTCCGGCGCACCCCCCCGGGAACGGTCATCACGGCCATGACGGGAGAGCTCGGCGCCGTGGGGCACTTCATCGGGGGTGCCCTCGCCGTTCCCGTCACCGCGGTTCTCACCCTTCTCGCCTTTGCGGGCTACATGATCTGGCTCGATCCCATGCTGGGGGTCATGAGCATCGCCCTTTACCCCCTGGAACTCGTCATCGTTCCCATACTTCAGCGACGCTACAACCGCCTCAATACCCAGCGGGTCGACGTGGTCCGGTCCGCCGCCAACACCATCGGCGAGGCGGTTTCAGGCATCCACGAAATCCAGGGAAACGCCGGGTACCGTCTGGAAGGAGAGAAAGCCGGACGCCGTTTCGAGACCCTCTTTTCCCTGGCCAATCGTCTTTTCGTGCTGAAATTCGGTATCAAGTTCACCAACAACCTATTCCAGAACATCGGCCCCTTCATCCTGTTCCTGGTAGGCGGGTATCTGGCCATTCACGGCCGTTTTACCCTGGGAGCCCTGGTGGCGTTCCTCTCGGCGTATGAAAAGATCTACGATCCCTGGAAAGAGCTGATCGAATACTACCAGGAGCTTCAGGATGCCCGGGTGCGGTATCGGCGGGTGATGGCCTGCTTCGATGCGACCCCCGAATTCGAGGTCTCGCCGGTGGGCCGGGAAATCTATCCCCTGGCGGGGCGGATTCAGGTCAACCGACTGGAATACGCCATCGAGGGGGGGATGGCGCTGCTGAAGGACATCAACTTTGAGCTCTCCCCCGGGGAACAGATGGCCCTGGTGGGCTTTTCGGGGAGCGGCAAGAGCACCCTGGCCATGCTCGTCGGTCAGCTCTACCGCCACAGCCGGGGTCGGATTCTCATCGACGGGCGGGATATCTCGACCCTCACCAAGGCGGACGTCAGCCGGAATATCGGCTTCGTGGCCCAGCACCCCTTCATTTTTGACGGAAGCGTCCGGGAGAACCTGCTCTACGCGATTCAAGCGAGGGCCTCGTCGGGTGACGAAGCCGCCGGATCCCATCTTCCGGATCGAAGCGTTCTCCTCGATATGGTCCGGAAGGTGGGGCTCGGGGACGATGTCGTCCGCTGGGGGCTCAACACGGTCATCACCGAGGGCCGAAGGGGTCGCTTCATGGAAAAGGTTTTCGAGATGCGGCGCCTGGTGCACGAGAAGCTCGTGGAATCCCACTCCGACGCGGTGGAGTTTTACGACGTCAACCAATTTCTCCGGCATGTACCCCTCTTTCGCAACCTCCTGTTCGGGGACGGCGGAAGGGATGGCTTCACCCTTGAAGGCATCACCGGGAATCGCCGTTTTATGCGGTTTCTTCGGGAAACGGATCTCGAAGAGCCCCTTGTCCGATTGGGATGGAACCTGGCCCGGGAAACGGTCCATCTCCTCCAGGATCTCAGGGACGACGACTTCTTTTTCGGCAGCAGCCCCATCCCCTCCGATCAATTCGATGTGTACCGGGACCTGGTTTCCCGGCTGGAGGCGTCGGGGCAGGAGACGCCGGCCCGCGACGACCGGATGCGGCTTCTGGATCTGGCCCTCGGCTACATCCCGGCCCGTCATAAAATGGCGGCGATTTCCGAGCGCCTCGCGGAAAAGATTCTGGCGGCACGGCATCGCTTCATCCAGGAGGTTGCCGGCATGGACATCGCCTATTGCCGCGAGGCCACCGAACGGTTTATAAAGGGTGAGGATCCCGGGCCGCCGGGGGCCGGCCGCGGCCTGTATTGCCCGACGGAGTATCTTTTCTCCAGAACGGTGATGGAAAACATCGTCTTTGGGACCCCCCGGTCCGACGACGCCGCCGAAACATCGGTCCTGCGGGATGTGGTGGTGGATCGTCTTTCGGAGTCGGGGCTCCTGGACGACATCATGGAACTGGGGCTCGATTTCCAGGTGGGAAGCAAGGGCGACCGCCTTTCCGGTGGGCAGCGCCAGAAGATCGCCATCGCCAGGGCCTTTCTCAAGGGTGCGCCGATCCTCATCCTGGACGAGGCCACCGCCAGCCTCGACAATACCTCCCAGGGAAAAATCCAGAGATACCTGGAAAGGGATCTGGGCGGGAAAACCACCGTCATCGCCGTGCTCCATCGCCTGGATCTGACCCGGACCTATGACCGCATTGCGGTGCTCAGGAACGGGGCTGTCGTGGAGTCGGGAACCTTTGCGGAACTCATGGCCCAAAAAGGAGCGTTTTATGAGCTTTTTCACGGACAGGGATGACAGGGCGAAAGCCGTCTCGGGGCGATCCGAGCTGGTGGAAAACCTTGAAGCCCTGCGGCGGCTTCCCATGTTCAGGGATATCCCCTTCGAGATCATCAAACTCCATGCCTACACGGCCCGGCGACGTCGCTACCCGCGGGGTGCCGTTGTCTTTCGCCAGGGACAGGCGGCCAACGAGGCGTTTCTCGTGCTGGAAGGCCGGGTCCGGCTTCTTCTGGAGGAGGCGGACGGTAAGATGATCGACCTTCAGATTCTGGAGCCCGGCGGATTTTTCGGCTACATGTCCCTTCTGGCCGAGTACGAGTGGCCCCTGTCGGCTCAGGTCGTCGACCCCGCCGACGTGTTGATTCTCGATCGGCACAGTTTCCGGAAAATCCTGATCCGGTATCCGGAAAAAGGTTTTCTGATCGTGGAACGTCTCGTTCAGATGCGGATGGCCCGGATGAAGGCCCATATGAATCTTCTGATGCGCTATATCGACGACAAATCCCAACTCATCGATCTCTACCGGGTCGATGGATCGCGGGGATGACCCCGGCCTTTGACGCCGCGGCAAGGATGCTTACTCTGTAATCTGGAATAGGTTCAGGGGGGTGACCGACCTGGCGGGCGGGGCCTCCGGGGGCACCATTGATGAAAGGCTGAAGACTGAAGGCTGAAGGCTGAAGGGGTGCGCCGGCCGCGAACGGAGCACTGATCCGCCTTCAATCTTATGCCTCTATCCGCTCACTATGATGAAAGGTTGACGTTGAGATATCACTATGAAGACTATGAAGATGACGGGTATGAAGAGATGGATGGTCGCGGGTGCGGTTCTGCTGTTCTCGATGCTTTCCTCCGGGGGCGCGAGAGCGGCCGATGCGCCGCGTTCCCTGGGCGGATTCGTACTGGGCGAGCCCATCTCGCGATATGGAGATCGACTGGAGATGGACACGGTCATCCGGGTACGGGATGTCGGATGCCTCATGGAAGTGGACGTCATTCCGCCGGCGGGCTTCGAGAACGGAACGATCAACTACGGCGTCTGCGCGGCCAGGGATCGGATCGTCCGTATCAAGCTCAAGTATGCGGACGAATCCCGGGGATTCTACGAGGAGCTTCTGTCCCGCTACAAGGCCCGGTTTGGACCTCCGGACGAATGGAAGGGCGATCCATTCCATGTGGTCATCGCCTGGAAATGGTATTTCAAGGATCGGAACAATGACCGGATCAGCCTGATTTTGCAGCACAACACCCAGGACGAAGACGAGAAGATCGGCAATTCGGTGAAACTGACCCATTCCACCGCCATGGCCGCGGAGATCCGGCATTATCGTGAGCGCCGGACCCGGGAGAAACCCCCGGTCGAAAAGGAGCGGAGCGTCCCGGACTGGGACCGGCTCCTGCCCCGTTAGGCGCCGGGCAGGGGTGGCGGCGATGTTCCCGGGTGACGGGACCGTGGTGGGGCCATGGAAAAGAGTGGGGTGGTGCGGCGTTCGTCTGTCGGTGCCGGAAGGCTGGCACCCGGCGGGCATGGACAGGGGGCACCTGGCGTTCGAAGGGGACACCGGCGCCGTGATGGCCGTCAAATGGGCGCCGACGCGAGGCCGCGGTCCGCTCCGGCGCAAGCTCCCCCGGATTCGCGGAGGCTTCCCCAGGGAAATACGTCACACATTCCGGGAGACGGTTTTGCCCCGGTCCTGGCGGGAGGCCCTTGCCGGAAATTTCGAACCGGCGGATCTGACGGATGCCGCCGCCTTCAGATGGTCGGATCCCGTCGGCGGCGGGGAGGGGCTCGTCATTCGAAGCAGACGTGACCGTCGGGTTTTTCTGCTGCTGTTTCACGGCGAGGGAGCCTCGTGCGGCGTCGATATCCCCGAGATCCTGACCGCCTTCAGGAGCGGCGCCCGCCAGGGTCGCGTGCTGTGGGCCGTGTTCGACATCCGGGCCTGGGTGCCCGAGGCCTTCAGGCTGGTGCGTCATCGGTTCGTGCCCGGGGATTTTGCGCTGACCCTGGCCGCCCGCCGTGAGACGCTTTGCCTCCACCGGTGGGGCCCCGCTTCGGTCCTGCTCCGAAACCGGACCCTGGGGGCCTTTGCGTCGGAGCGTTTCCGGATCTCCCGGCAGGGAATTTCCGACGGCGGGAACGGTCGGGCGATTGAATGGACCGAGGGTCCGGTCGGGGAAGGCCGGATCCGTCGGCTGTCGTCGCTTTTCTCCCCTATCCGTCGGGGCCGGGCATGGCATGCCGACGACTGCGACAAAATCCTGGCCCTTCAGACGGTGGGGCGGCGGTTGCCGGACGAGGATCGCTTTACGGCCCTTTGCGCCGCGTTCCACTGCGTGCCCCCGGAGGGGCCGAAGCCCGGGGGTGTTTTCGAGGGGCGGCTGACGGACAGACCGACGGACCCGAATCATGGCCCGAATCATGGCCCGAATCATGGAAGGACGAATGGTACGACGCTTCAGAAAATCTAACGCTCCCGGGCCCGTCACCCGCAAGGATGCACTGGCCTGTCGACCGGTGAAACACTCGGGCGTCTCAGAGGAGATCCTTGACGGGGGATTGGTTCAGGTTTCATATCCGTTGAAGCCGCGGCCCTGGATCGCGGCAATGGCCCGCAGGCTGGGTTCGGGGGTGGACAGACCCGTCGTCAAAAAGCTTCAGCTGGACGAGATGGGGAGCAGGGCCTGGGGTCTGATCGACGGCCGGCGCACCGTCGGCGGCATCATCCGGGAATTCTCGGATGTCTTTCGGCTGCATCCCAGGGAGGCGGAAGCGTCCGTCACCCTCTTCATCCGTGAACTGGGCAGGCGGGGCATCATCGGCCTTAAACCCGGCATCCCGAGCGACGCCGGTTCCAGGCGCTGAAGGCAGGTTATTCATGCGGATTCGCTGGAAGATCCTCGTACTGCTCCTCGCCGTTTCCATGGTGCCGATGCTGGCTTTGCGGTGGAAAGCCGGCGGGCTCTTCCACGCCCTGGCCCTGGAACTCTCGGAACAGGCCAGAGACACCCTCGCCACGCAGTCGACCCAGGCCCTGAAGCGGCTGGTGGAGGACCATGCGCGGGTGCTCAAGCGGGATGCGGAGCTGATCGACATGATCCTCAGGGTCCGGACGGCCGAATTGGAGCGACGGCTTTGGGGATCACCGGTTCCGGCCGAACGCTCCATCCGTGAAACGGACCGGGCCGGAGAGGCGCCGGCCGGCGATCTGAAGGAGCGGGATCCCCCGGTCTACTGCCGTCTGGTGGAAACGGGCGTGTGTGAGCCTTTGTCCGTCTCCCGTCGCGAACCCCTGTGGCGATTTCCCCCGGGGACGACGGCGTCCTATCGGGAGTTGACCGTCGGTCGTCTCGAGGGCATGGCCACTGTCTATGATGCCGTGGATCGGGAATTTCCGGGTCTTTTTCTCTGGCAGATGGTGGTGTTGGACAACGGGATCCAGACACTCTACCCCGGCCCTGCGGGGGTTTCACTGCCCGACGGTCGCGATGCGTCCTGGTATCGGCAGGTCAGGGAGCGGGGGAAAACGGTCTGGAGCATGCCCGTTATCGATTCCCTGACCTGTCGAATCGTAATTCCTGTCGCCGCGCCCATCCACGGGCCGGACGGGGCCTTCGCGGGTGCCGCGGCCCTCATGGTGCCGGTAAGCACGCTGCTCCACGAGAACAAGCATATCCGCATGCTCTCCAGGAACGTCATTTCACTCCTGGTGCGGGCGGTGCCGCGTTCCGCCTCCCGGGAGGCCGGGGTCATGATCATCGCCAGCGAGGATCCGGGAGGGGAACGGGGCCGGGAGTGGCGCTATCTCCAAACCGCCCGATGGCTGTCGTCG
>NZ_JBFXGG010000065.1:0-2598 GCF_050178255.1 Desulfococcus sp.
CAAGCCCGAAGTTGAAATAGGGGCGGCAGGATCGACGGACGCCTGCGTGCTTTCCGAAACCCCGGAACACGGCGGCAGGCCCGGCACCGGCGAAGCGTGTGACGACGGTCGCGCCGGCGGCAACTAATCCAGTCTTCTCAATGATTCCCCGCTCGATATTCCGAACGGGGAATCGCAGCATTCCGAACTGACGGCAACGGCCGTCCCCCTGCAGGGACGGCCGTTGCCTGCTTTGGCAGCCGAACAGGTCTTATCCTATCCGGCGGCCTTTATTTTCGCGGTATTACATTCGTCGACGAGATCCTCTCTCAACCCCCAAGACCGGCATTCCTCGGGCATCCCCGAGTTCCGGCCGCGTTTTTTCATTGGATCCCCTGCTCCAGGTGTTGAAGAAAGGGTGCTGTCCATGTAATTTTCTACCGTCGCTTCAACATTACCCTTACCCGTCGCGGTATAGGCGACTCCCGGAAAAGGAGCCCTGTCATCGCCACCAGCATCATCAGCATTATTGTTTCCATCATCAGCTCCTTTCTTCTGTTTTGTTCTTTAAATTTCGGTACCTTTGGGGTTATCAGACATGTAACCTCAACTTATGAAAAAATTAAGACCGTTTTTCAGATTGTACAGCGAAAAATTGGGCCGTTACTGTTGTCGAATCTCGGCATCCAGGTCGATGCCGTATTTTTTGATACGTTTCCAGATTGTTACCCGGCTGACCTTCAGCCGTCTGGCCGCCTCCGACTGGTTGCCCCCGGTCATTCTGAGGGTATGCACCAGCCGCTCCCGCGCCGCGGCGTCTGCCGTCGTGGCCGTTGCGTCATCGTCCCGGACCGCCGAAAGACCGTTCATCCGGGATATTTTTGGCGGCAGATGCTCACGCCCGATCCACTCCCCGGGACAGAGCACATATGCATATTCCACGGCATTGCGGAGTTCCCGGACATTTCCCGGCCACGAATACGCCAACAGGGCTTCCATGGCCCCGGGTGTAAGGCCCGATATCCTTTTCCCGGCTTTCGCACCCTGCTGGTCGATGAAGCTCTTGACAATCAGGGGGATGTCATCCGGTCGTTCGGCCAGGGATGGACAGTGAATGGGAAACACATTGATGCGGAAAAAAAGGTCCTCCCGAAACGCCCCCTGCCGAATCAATTCCTCCAGGTCCCTGTTGGTTGCGGTGATGATGCGGACGTCGACGGGAATAGGCTGGTGATCCCCCACGCGTTCGATCTCGCGTTCTTCCAGAACCCTCAGCAGCTTTACCTGGGTGGTCAACGGAATATCGCCGATTTCGTCCAACAGGATCGTTCCGCCGTGGGCAGCCTCGAATCGGCCGATTCGGGATCGCTCCGCTCCCGTGTATGCCCCCTTGACGTGACCGAAAAGCTCGCTTTCGAGCAGATTCTCATTAAGGGCCGCGCAGTTGACCTTGATGAAAGGCCCCTCTTTTCTGACGCTGGTGTCGTGGATGGCCCGCGCCACGAGTTCCTTTCCCGTACCGCTCTCTCCCAAAACGAGTACGGGAGCGTCCGACCGGGCCACGCTCTCGATGAGTTCGAAGAGGCGCTGAATCTTCAGCGACTCCCCGATGATACCGTGATAGCCCGCGTCCAGGCGGCAGCTCTTGCGAAGGGCGGCGATCTCCTGCTGCTGCCGGATGAAACGGCTCATGTCCTTGAGGGTTTCCACAGCGCCGATCACGCGGCCGTCCGCATCCTTGAGAACCCTGGCGCTCTTGAGGATGTGGACGGATCTCCGGCTCCGGTCGGTTATCGTACACTGTTTGATGGAGACCTGCCCGCGGTCGAAGAGCCCGCACCACGTTTCCCCCGCACCACGGCCCTTGATTTCGCACCCCGTGCACCCGAGTATCCGGCACGACCGGCCTACGAGCTCTTCGGGGGCATACCCCGTCAGATCCGCTGCGGCGGGATTGACGAATACGATCGTTCCCCCGGGATCCACGACGATAAGGCCGTCCTGAAGCGTCTCCACCACCGTCTTCCAGTGTTTTGACAGGTCCATCCCATTTTCCCCCATACGATACGATAAAGCTGTTGATTCAATCTCCGGATTTCAGCGGCCGGTGCCGAGAGAGCATGTCCGTCCTTTGTCGACACCGTTTTCCGCTCCCCATGACGACAGCAGCGTTGAAGTGTTAAGTTAACACTATTAACATTCATTAATAATCCTTTGATAGATGTCAACCTTCATTTTTTTTTTGTGGTGAATTTAACAACTTGAAAACCGGAAAAAGCGATATAAAACGGCATGATTGTTGCTTTAATCAAATGTGACAGGATTGGAGGCTGAAGGGGGATAAGTACCCCGTTCGTCACAAACGCACCCCTTCAGGCGATATATAGCCATTGGAGACTGAAAAGGCATAAACACTCCGTTCGCCCCGGGCGCACCCCTTCAGCCTTCAGCCTATAGCCTTCAGCCTTTAACCCAGGTTGATACAGACCAGAAACCCGATGGAGGTGGAGATGACCCACAAATACATGAACTCTTTCAGCCCTTTGAACCGGCGGTTGATCATCGCCTGGATCGGCCTGGCATTCCTCGCCGTCGCGACGGTCGGCTACGCTGATATCG
>NZ_JBFXGG010000065.1:2698-17482 GCF_050178255.1 Desulfococcus sp.
AACCCGATGGAGGTGGAGATGACCCACAAATACATGAACTCTTTCAGCCCTTTGAACCGGCGGTTGATCATCGCCTGGATCGGCCTGGCATTCCTCGCCGTCGCGACGGTCGGCTACGCTGATATCGGCGCCGGGAAAGACCGGGCGCCGGGAAGAACCATGGCCCGGCAGGCCCTGTCTCACCAGGAGATATGGATCACGGCGGACCACACCAAGCATGATATTCTAAAACAGGAATTTCATTCCGGCGAGGAGGTGACGCAGGCATGCCTCACCTGTCACTCGGAAGCGGCATCCCAGTTCCATAAAACCATCCACTGGACATGGCTCGATCCCAACGTCCCCAAGGCGCAGCAGATCGGCAAGGCCGGTCACTCCATCAACAATTTCTGCATCAGCATACACGGCAACGAACCCCGCTGCACGTCGTGCCATGCCGGGTATGGATGGAAGGACAAGACTTTCGATTTCACGGACCAGACCAAGGTCGACTGCCTGGTCTGCCACGAACAGACCGGAACCTACGAGAAATTTCCGACCGCCGCCGGCAACGTAGTTGCCGAGGCCACCGTTTTCAAGGAAAACGGAAAAACCTACCTGCCGCCCGACTGGAACAAGGTCGCCCAGAGCGTGGGACGCCCCACCCGAAAAAACTGCGGCACCTGTCATTTCACGGGCGGCGGCGGGGACGGCGTCAAGCACGGGGACCTCGACACCTCTCTCATCAAGCCCAACAAGGCCCTCGATGTCCACATGGGTCTCGACGGGCAGAATTTCGACTGCGTCCGATGCCACACCACGATCCTGCACAACATCGCCGGGCGCACCTATGCGACCCCGGCGGCCAGGGACCGTAAAAGCCTGGTAGAGGACGACCTGACGTCCAAGATCACGTGCGAGTCCTGCCATACCGACACACCCCACGCCGCCGGATCCAAGCCCAACGACCACACCGACAAGGTCGCCTGCCAGAGCTGCCATATCCCCGAGTTCGCACGGGTCAATCCCACCAAAATGTTCTGGGACTGGTCCACGGCCGGCAGGAAAAAAGAGGGCAAACCCTACAAGGAGAAGGGTCCCCTTGGGAAAGCGGCCTACGACACAAAGAAGGGTGATTTCGTGTGGGCCAAAAATGTCGTCCCCGAATATTTCTGGTTCAACGGCTCCATCAGTTCCATCACGGCCAGGGACATGATCGACCCGAGTCGAACGGTTCAAATCAACTGGCCCGTGGGAAGCAGGGAGGATGCCAATGCCCGGATATTCCCCTTCAAGGTTCACCAGGGGAAGCAGCCCTATGACAAGGTCAATAAAACCCTTTTGATTCCGCATCTTTTCGGGAAACCGGGCAGCGACGCTTACTGGGCCGCCTACGACTGGAAACGCGCTCTCGAAAGCGGCATGCGCCACGCAGGCTTGCCCTACAGCGGTGAATTCGACTTCGTCGAAACCAGCTATGTCTATCCAACCACCCACATGGTGGCGCCCAGGAGCGAAACCGTATCCTGCAGGGAATGCCACGTCCGGGAAGGCAGCCGGCTTGCAAATCTTTCCGGCTTCCACATGCCCGCGCGGGACACGTTCAGAGTGATTGACACCGTGGGATGGGGGGTGGTTCTGGTTTCCCTCATCGGTGTGATGCTTCACGGTTTCGGCAGGGTCTTCACTCACGCAAAACGCCGACCGAATTCGAAATAGGCCCCTTTGCACGAAAAGGAGAGACGAGACATGAGCGATACCCCGTTAAAAAACATCTATCTCTATACCCGCTACGAACGCTTCTGGCACTGGCTTCAGGCGACGTTGATCCTGATCCTTCTGGTCACGGGCTTCGAGGTCAACGGAACGATCTCCCTTCTGGGGTTCGAGACCGCCGTCCGCATCCATAACGTCACCGGCATCACCTGGTTGATCGCCTTTGCCTTCTTTGCCTTCTGGGTGTTTACCACCGGGGAATGGAAACAGTATATCCCCACCACCCGAAAGATGATCGCCGTCGTCCGGTATTACGGCTACGGCATCTTCCGGGGGGAATCCCATCCGGTTCCCAAGCGGAAGGAGGCCAAGCACAACCCCTTGCAGCGACTGACCTACCTCTCTCTGGCGGCCCTGCTGCTCCCCCTCCAGATGTTGACGGGAATTCTATACTGGTCTTATAATTCCTGGGCCGAATACGGTCTGGGCGGCCTGAGCCTTTCTCCGGTAGCCCTGGTCCACACGGCCCTGGCCTTTGCCATTCTGTCGTTTTTCATCGTCCACGTCTACATGACCACCACCGGACACACCATACTGGCCCACACCAAAGCCATGATCACGGGCTGGGAGACCGTGCCGGAAGACGAACATGTGGAGGAATGGGAAAAAAAGGCCGTTTAACCGCCAACCGTCAAAGGCATCCCACCGCAGGCGGATATCCGCCTGCGGTGCCGGAATGCGAAACCATTTCAAAACAGCCGGCGCTTTTTCCGCATTCCCGCCGGTTCGAAAGCACGGCCGCGGTCTTGCGGGTCTCTTCCGAACCCTTCGCCGGAGGATGTTTGGTGCTGCGGTTCAATAAAGGTCGTACCGGGCGGCCCGACCGTCGAGACCGGCGTTGCGCATGGGCTTTTTCCAGGTGGGCTTGAGCCCGATCTTCTTGATCATCTCCCGGTTGCCGAAATAGATGAGCGCCGTCGATCCTTTGCAGCGTTGCTTCAAAAAATCTCCGAATGCCTTGAAGAAAAGGCCGAGGTCGGCCTCCGGCTTCATGCGGATGCCGTAGGGAGGGTTGCAGAGGATGGTTCGGTTTTCGAGGCTGGAAAGATCGTTGTAATCCCGGTGATGGACACGGATTCTGTCGCCGCCGGGCAAGAGGCTGCAATTGATCCGGGCGGCCCTGACGGCGGATTTGTCATTGTCGCCGCCGCTGACGAGACCCTCCTTCAGGGGAATCATGCCGTCATCGGCGGCACGCTTGACCCGGTTCCAAAGGGAGGCCTTGAAATCAGGCAGATACTGAAACCCGAAACAGGGTCTCAGAAATCCCGAGGGGATCCTGCAGATCGCCATCATGGCCTCGCAAAGGAGGGTGCCGGAGCCGCACATGGGGTCGTGAAGCGGCCGTTCACCCCGCCATTCGGAGAGCGCCGCCATTGCAGCGGCAAGGGTTTCCCGCATCGGGGCCTCCACGGTTTCCCGCCGATATCCCCGCCGATGCAGCGATCCCCCCGAGGTGTCGAGGCTGATGATCCCCTTCTCCCCCTCGATAAACAGGTTGAGCCACACCCCGGGGTTTAAGGGATCGACGTTGGGACGTTTGCCGGTCCGGCTTCGGAAGCCGTCGGCCACCGCGTCCTTCAGGCAGAGAGCCGCGAACCTGGAGTGACGGAGCCGTTCGTTTCCGGAGACGTTGGCAAATATCCCGAAGGTCTCCTCCAGGGGAAAAAAAACGCCCCAGTCGACGGACCGCCCGGCCCGATATAGGTCCTCACGGTCCCGGCAACGAAAAGAAACGAGGGGCGCCAGGATTCGCGACACGAGCCTGGCATTGTAGTTGATGTGGTAGAGCACTGCCGGGTCGGCGTTGAAATGAACGCCCCGGTACCCGATCTCGGCGGATGAAGCGCCGAGCGCCGTCAGCTCCCTTGCCGCGAGGGCCTCGATTCCGCCGGCAACCTGGGCGAAATAGCGCCTGTTTTTCTGGTATTCAAACAAAACACATCCTATCTTTTTATCTGTCTCAGGGATTCACCCCTCAATCTCCTGAAGCCGTTTTATATCAAAAGATCGGGTCAAGCCCAAGCATTAGATTCACAAGCGCTCCCCACCGCCCGATGCAACCGGTTTACCCGAAACACCAACATGAATTTCAGCAACATCCATCTTGACACCTCCTGATTTTGATGCCAATTATCCTCCCATCCCCCGATTTGAACACATCGCAGGCATTTATTTTTATTATGACTCAACCTTCGACTTTCATGACGGTGACCGGAAAGCGGTGCCGATGAAAGTCGAAGGTTGAGTTTTATGAAGTGAGTTGCAATGACATCGTTATCCACTGCCGGGCTCGTCAACAATGTCGCATTGCTCCTGGCAATGATTCTGATTTACGACATCGTTTTTTTAAGACATATCCAATCTGAATCCTTTCCGAAACAAGTTTTTCTCGGCGCCATTCTTGGGGTCATCGGTGTCGGCATCATGATGAATCCGGTGGAATTTCTTCCCGGAATCATTTTTGACACCCGATCGGTACTGCTGTGCATCACAGGGTTTTTCTTTGGAACGGTCCCGACGGTGATCGCCGTCTCGATAACCGGGGGATACCGGGTGGTTCTCGGGGGCACGGGAACATGGACCGGCATCGCGGTCATCATCGCCTCCGGGGCGGTCGGATTGACGTGGCGGCAATGTCGAAAAGGGAATCTGAAAAATGCATCGGTCAGGGAACTCTATCTCCTGGGTATCGTAACCCATATTCTGATGCTGGTGTGCATGTTGACCCTGCCCCAGGCGGTCGCATTCGACGTTATCTCCAGAATCAGCCTGCCGGTGATGCTGGTGCTGCCTTTGGGCGCCGTTCTCATGGGGAGGCTGTTGATCAACCGCCTCGACCGCATCCAGGCGGCCAGGGCCCTGGAACTGAGCGAGGCGAAATACCGGGATATCCTGGAAAATGCCGTGGAGGGTTTTTTTCAAAGCACCCTTGAGGGCCGGTTTCTGGCGGTCAACCCGTCCTTTTCCCGGATGTTCGGATACGAATCCCCCGAAGCCATGATTGCCGACATCTCCGATATATCGCGTCAGTGTTACATCGATCCCGAGGAACGCCGTCGATGGCAGCGGGAGATGACGAAAAACGGAAAAATCGAAAATTTCGAGTTCAGAGCGAAACGCAAGGACGGTTCGGAGATCTGGCTGTCCGACAGCAGTCGCGCGATTTACGGGCCGGACGGGCATATCCTTCTCTACGAAGGCAACGTCAGCGACATATCTGATCGCAAAAAGAACGAAGAATACTACAGGCAGATCATCGAGAGCTCCATTGACGGCTTCATGATCGTCGATCAGGACGGGTGCATCCTCGATGTCAACGACGCCTACTGCAAGCTCGTCGGATACGACCGGAACGCGCTGCTGAAGATGTCTGTCGACCGGATCGAGGCGATGGAATCCGCGTCGGATGTAGAGCGACGCATCAAAGAGATCACGGCACTCGGCCGCGGCAGGTTCGAAACGCGGCATCGCTGCAAGAGCGGCCGGATCCTCGACGTCGAAACCAGCACCACCTTTTCGGAAAAAAACGGCGGCATCTTCTTTTCATTCATCCGGGACATCACCCATCAGAAGCAGCATGAATCCGAACAGGAGATCACCCTTCACCTGCTCCAGGCCCTGCATCAGGACAACAGCCTGGAAACGCTCATTCGGAACGTCATCACCCTGATGGCCGATGGGTCGGGCTGCGATGCCGTGGGGATTCGCATTCGAAAAGGCGATGATTACCCCTATTTTGAAACCAGAGGGTTCCTTCCGGATTTCGTCGAAGCTGAATCACGGCTTTGCCGATTGGATGCAAACGGAAAACCGATCCTCGACGGCTCGGGAAATCCCCTGCTGGAATGCATGTGCGGAAACGTCATCCACGGCCGGTTCGATCCGGCGCTGCCCTTTTTCACTCCGAACGGCAGTTTCTGGACCAACAGCACCACGGCGCTTCTGGCATCCTCTACGGAAGCGGAACGGCAAAGCCGAACACGAAACCGATGCAATGGGGAGGGATACGAATCGGTGGCCTTGATTCCCCTGCGGGCGGGAAACCAGAGCCTGGGGCTGATCCAATTCAACGACAGGCATCCAAATAAATTCAACGAAAAGCAGATCCGATTGTTTGAACGGTTGGCCTCAAGCCTTGCCATCGGGATCTCACACCGCATTACCGCCTCGAAATTGAGGGAACGCAATCAGATCCTTTCCGCCGTTCTCGACCACACCCACATCATGGCCGCGATGCTGGACACCCGGTTCAATTTCATATGGGTCAACTCGGCATACGCTGAAAAGGACCGCCGGGATGCCGCGTTTTATCCGGGCAGAAACCATTTCGATCTTTATCCTCACGAGGAGAACCAACGGATATTCCAGAGCGTCGTGGATACCGGAACCGCTTTCTTCACGACGGCCAGGCCCTTTGAATATCCAGGACAACCCGACCGCGGGGTGACCTATTGGGACTGGAGCCTGATCCCCGTAAAAGACGACAACGAGAACACGACCGGACTGGTGTTCACCCTGGTGGATGTGACCGAACAGGTCCGGGCCGGCGAAGCTTTACGGGAAAGCGAGGAGCGGTATCGCGCCTTTTTCGAAAAGGGACCTGACGGCGTGGTGATCATCGATCCTGATGTCGCCGGGCCCATTGCCTTCAATGATCAGGTCTGTCGCCAGCTGGGGTATTCGCGGAAGGAGTTCGCGATGCTGACGCTCCACGACATCGACGGCATCGAGACCCGGGACGACACCCGGAAACGCATCCGTAATGTGATGGACAAGGGACATGACGATTTCGACACCCTCCAGCGCACCAAACAGGGTGAACTCAGGAACGTTCATGTAACGGCCCAGGTGATCGAGGTGGGGGGACGTCCTGTTTACCACTGCATCTGGCGAGACATCACCGAACGGAAAAGAATGGAGGAAGAGCTTTTAAAAACGCAGAAACTGGAATCCGTGGGAATGCTTGCCGGCGGCATCGCGCACGATTTCAACAACATTCTGACGACCATCATCGGAAACACCGCCCTGGCCAAGGACCACGCCGCGCCGGAGAGCGAACTCTTTGATCTGCTCAATGAAATCGAGACGACCTCGACCCGCGCCCGGACACTCACCCGGCAATTGCTGACCTTTGCCAAGGGGGGCGCGCCGGTAAAGGATACCGTCTCCATCAAGGAGCTCATTCGGGAATCCGCCGCCTTTGTGCTGCGCGGCTCAAAAACATTATGTGAGTATTTCATCGCCAAGGACCTCTGGCCGGTCGAGATCGACGTCGGGCAGATGAACCAGGTCATTCACAATATCGTCATCAATGCCAACCAGGCCATGCCGGACGGCGGGATCCTTCATGTCAGGGCCGAAAATCTTATGATCGGCGAGAAAGATGGACTGCCGATACTGCCGGACCGGTATATCCGGATATCCATCTCGGATCAGGGCGTCGGTATCGCCGAAAAGCACCTTTTCAAAATATTTGATCCCTATTTTACCACGAAGCATGAAGGCAGCGGCCTGGGCCTGGCCACGAGTTACGCCGTCGTCAAAAAGCACGGCGGATACATCACCGCCGAATCCGAACTGGGGAAAGGGAGTACCTTCCATATCTATTTACCGGCTTCGGACAAATCGATCCCCTCAAAGACCCCTTTCGCGCTGCTCAGAAACCAGGGAAAAATTCTGATCATGGACGATGAAGCCGCTCTCCGGAAAATAATCGGTCGAATGCTGCAAAGATTGGGGTACGAGCCGGACTTCGCCACGGACGGCGCCGAAGTGATCGGAAAATATCAAACGGCCATGGCATCCGAATCCCCTTATGATGCCGTTATCCTCGACATGACCATACCCGGCGGCATGGGTGGAAAGGAAGCCGTCAGGCGGTTGCTGGAGATGGATCCCGGCGTCAAAGCCATAGTTTTCAGCGGCTATTCCGACGACCCGGTCTTGTCGAACTTTCGGGATTACGGCTTTGTGGGAATGATGCCCAAGCCTTTTGAATTCCAGACCCTGAGCCATGTGCTTGACAACGTCCTCAACAACCCGGCGTCAAAAAGGCCTTGACGCCGTTCCAAAGATCCGATATGAAGGATGATCATTTTTAGATGATTAGACAGGTGAGTGATGATCGTGATAAGGACCGACAGACAAATACACTGGTGGTGGCGGCTCAACAACCCCCGAGGGTGGGCCGACCGATTCACGAGCATCTGACACCGAACGTACCATAAGATTCCATGAACCGCAGGCCGCCCGGCCTGCGGTTCTTCTGTATAGAAAGGGCTGCGGGATAACACCACCGCAGCCCTTTTTTTCTTTGACAAACCAGGGAGGAAACCGGCATGTTGATTGTAATGGAAAAAACCGCGACACCGGAGCAGATCGAAAATGTCGTCAGCATCATTGAACAAAAAGGATACACCCCCCGACCGATTCCCGGGGGTGAGCGGGTGGCCATCGGCGTGCTTCGAAACAAGGGGCCGGTGGATGCCGCGCTGTTTCTGGGAATTCCCGGCGTGAAGGACACCGTCCCCATCACGCGCCCCTATAAGCTCGTCAGTCGGGAAACCCAGCCCGAAGACACCATCGTCACCGTTGGTGATGTCGCGATCGGCAACGGCCGGCTCACACTCATGGCAGGCCCCTGCGCCATCGAAAGCGAGCTGCAGGCCCTCACCATCGCCGAAAAGGTCAAGGCCGCCGGCGCTCACATCTTCCGGGGCGGCGCCTTCAAACCCCGGACATCTCCCTACGCCTTCCAGGGCATGGGCGAGGAAGGCCTCAAGATCATGGCCAGGGTGCGCGAAGTCACCGGCATGCCCATCGTCACGGAGGTGATGGATGATCAGACCTTCGATCTCGTGGAGACCTATGCCGACATCATCCAGATCGGCACGCGGAACATGCAGAATTTCAGCCTCCTCAAGCGGGCCGGTCGGTCCCGGAAGCCAATTTTCCTGAAGCGCGGCCTCGCCGCCACCATCGACGAATGGCTCATGGCCGCGGAATACATCCTCGAAGGCGGAAATACGCAGGTCATTCTCTGCGAGCGGGGGGTGCGCACCTTTGTCAACCACAGCCGGAATACGCTGGACGTCTCGGCCGTGCCCGTGGTGAGAAAGGAAAGCCACCTACCCATCATCATCGATCCCAGCCACGCCGGAGGCCGCCGCGACCAGGTCATCCCGCTCAGCCGGGCGGCGGTGGCCGTAGGCGCCCACGGCCTCATGGTGGAGGTCCACCATGAACCGGACAAGGCGATGAGCGACGGGGCCCAGTCTCTCTATCCCGAGCAGTTCGTATCGCTCTGCCGGCAGGTCGACGCCATCTTCAGGATCCTCCAAAACGGCACGGATGCGATTTGAACCGCCAACCTGTTTTTTCGACTCCCGGCCCTACCCTCTCGCGTTGGGGAAGGGCACTGAAGCCAATCGTAATTCACGGCCGTTCAAGGCCTGTATTGAAAAAAACATGAATACTTCGGGCAACGTCTACCCCAGCGCCGTTGCCGCAGCCTGGATGAGATCCAGGAGGGGCGTGGGGTAGATGCCCAGGATCACAATGGCGGCGACAAGGGCGCCGGCAAGAATTTTGGCGCCGGGCATGGCGGGAAGCGGGCCCGCTCCTTCCGGGGGATCGAGGAGATAGGCCGCCCGGACGACGAGGAGATAATAGTACAGAGAGATCACGACGTTGAACATGGCGATGAGGACCAGGGCGAAATAGCCTTTCTCCATTGCCGCCACAAAGATGAGGAGCTTGCCCGTGAACCCGATGGTCGGCGGAATGCCGGCCAACCCGAACAGCGCCGTCATGAGCGCCAGGGCCATGATCGGGGACCGGCGGTGAAGTCCGGCAAGGCGGTCGATATCAATGTTTTCGCCGTCAAAGGCCGTCTGGATCACCACCAGAAAACAGGTGAATTTGAGGAGCAGTACCGTGACCGCGTAGAACATGGCACTGACGTTGCCTTCCGGACTGATGCAGAGAATCCCCACCAGTACATAGCCGGCATGGGCGATGCTGGAAAATGCGAGAAGGCGTTTGAGATCCTTCTGGGCGATCGCGGTGAGGTTTCCCACGGTCATGGAGATGATGGCCAGGACGGCCAGGAAATGTACGAGGTGGGTACTCTCTCCTCCGCTGAGGGCAACCATTCGGAGCAGTACGGCGATTACGGCGACCTTCGAGGCGGTGGAGATATAGGCCGCCACCTGGTGGGCCGCGCCCTCGTAGACGTCCGGCGCCCAGAAATGAAACGGAAAGACCGCCATCTTGAAGAGGAATCCCGAAAGCGCCAGAGCGAGCCCCAGAATGACCTCCGGCTGATGGATCACGCCGGGAATGACCTCTACCATGACCCGGAAGTAAGCGGCGTTGGTCGCCCCGTAGAGCAGGGCCAGACCCAGAAGCATGGTGGCCGATGCCGACGCCCCGATGAGGAAGAACTTCATGCCCGAGGCCACACCCTGATCACGCCCTTTTCTCAGAAAAACAAGGATATACAGACTGTAACTCGACAGTTCCAGGGCCACGTAAAGTGTCAATATATGGACGGCGCTCACCAGCATCATCATGGCCAGGGTGCAGATGCTGAGGAGCATGTAGTATTCCGGATGATACCGGTGTTCGATGCCGGAAAGGCCCGAGCTGATAAAGACCACGAGGAAAAGCCCCATGAGCAGCAGGGACTTGAAGACCTGGGAGAAGAGATCGACACGGTAGGTGCCGTGAAACAGCTCGCCCGCCGCATATAGCCCGGCAAGGGAGATGCACACGGCCAGGCCGGTCAGGGCGACCGCCACGATGTAATCCCGCCGGGCATCCGTCGGCGCCATGGCCAGAAACAGGAACACCAGCGCCGTTACCAGGCAGCAGATTTCAGGGCTGAAAATCATCCAGTTCATTATGGCAACCTATGAAGAAATGGGATTGTCGCCGTCCGGATCACGTCGAGCATGAGGGACGGGAAAAGGCCGAAGAGCACGATGACCGACACCAGGATCATCCGGGGAATGCCCAGAGTGAAGGATACGTCCGTCAGATGGGCGAATTTTTCGTTCTTCGGGCCGTAGCAGGTTCGCTGAACGACGCGGAGCATGAAGAGCGCGCTCACCACCAGCCCCGAAACGGCGAGGATACCGTACACGGGGTAGACCTTGAACGACGAGATAAAGACCAGAAGTTCGGCCCAGAAGCTGGCCAGACAGGGCACCCCGATGCCCGTCAGGGCCGCGATGATGAAATAGGTGGTCGCCACGGGCATCACCCGCCCCAGCCCCCCGAGTTCCGCGATGATCTTGGTGTGGGTCCGGTCGTAGATATACCCGACCGACGAGAAGAAGAGCGCCGTCATCACCCCGTGGGCGAACATCTGGAACACCGCGCCGTTGATGCCGTCAGCGGTCATGGTGGCGAGGCCCAACCCCACAATCCCCATGTGGGAAACGCTGGAGTAGCCGATGCAGTACTTGAGGTCGGTCTGGCTGAGGCCCACAAAGGCGCCGTAGACGATCCCCACGGTGGCCAGCAGCGCCATGAGCGGCGCCCAGAACTGCCACCCCTCGGGGCACAGGAACATCCCCACCCGAAGCACGCCGAAAGCGCCGATCTTCATGAGCACCCCGGCATGGATCATGCTCACCGCCGTGGGCGCGGCCACGTGACCCACCGGCGACCAGGTATGGAACGGCCATACGCCCGCCAGGATCCCGAATCCGATGTAGAGCAGCAGAAAGGCGAACTTCTGAACCCCCGGGCCGAGGGTCCCTTCGGCGCTCAATGCCACCAGGTCGAAGGTTCCCATTCCCGCCTGAACCACCAGGTAAACGATGGCCGGCAGGATCAGGGCGCTTCCGGCCAGGAGATAGAGGGTCAGCTTCATGGCGGCGTATTCCTTGCGGGTGCTGCCCCATACCGCGATCAGGAGATACATGGGAAAAAGGGAGACATCGAACCAGACGAAGATAAAAAAGAGATCGAGGGCCATGAACATGCCGAAGACACCCGTCACCAGGAGAAACACAAGGGCGAAAAACTCCTTGACCCGGTGCTCCAGCTCCCACATGGTCAGAACGCCTGTAAAGAAGACGATGCCGGTCAGGAGCAGCATCGGCAGACTGAATCCGTCGGCGCCGTTATAGTAGGAGATGCCCAGCCGGGGAATCCACGCCATACGCTCGACGAACTGGAAACCGCCCAGGTCCTGATCGTAGGCCGCGAACAGGTAGACCGAGAGGATCAGGGTCACGCCGGAAAAGCCCGCGCTGACCCACTTGATCTCGCGGGTCCGGTGTCCGGGCAGCACCATGATCACGAGGAGCCCCACCAGGCAGCTCGTGAGGATGGCGGAGAGAAATGGAAATTCGGCTAACTCCGTATGCATCAGATCATCACCCTAAAAGAAGAAGTAAATTGCCAGCATGAATATCACGGCGAACATCACCATCAGTTTGTACTGGATCATACCCAGGTGAAGGCCGGCCAGAAGACGTCCGCCTGCCGCAGCGCTCTTTCCGATACCGTCGACGACGCCGTCGATCACCCGCCGGTCGTTCTCGGTGCAGCTCCTCGAGATGCCGGCGTAAATGACGGTATCCAGGAATTTTCGGTAGAACCGATCGATATACCATCGCTCGGCGAAGAGCTCAAAAAGCGGTGGAATCCGTTCGACAAAACCCTCCTGAGCCGCGCCCCGCCGACCAAACTCGATCCAGGCGAGAGCAAGACCCGAGAAGGCGGCGCCCAGGGCGGCGTAGAGAAGCCGGCCGTGGTGGGCTTCCACGTGGACCTTGCCGTAGCCAAGAAAGCGCGCCAGTTCGAGGTTGAAAAAGCCCAGGACAACGGTGACGGCAGCCAGGATCAGCAACGGCCCCGCCATGAACCGGTGTTCGGCGGAATCTTCTCCGCGGGCTTTCCGGGACGCGTTCCGGGGGGAGAGAATGACGAATATCAGGCGAAAGGTGTAATAGGCGGTCAGGAATGCACCGAAAAGCCCCATCCACAGCCATACGGGATTGCTGTGGGCCGCCAGAGCGCTCATAATCGCCTCCTTGCTGAAAAAGCCCGAAAACGGCGGGAGACCCGACAGCGCAGCGGCGGCGATCACCATGCAGAGCATAGGCACCCGGAGGGACCGGCCGCCGGCCTCTCCGATCTCGAACATGTCGTTGGTGTGAAAGGCGTGGATAAAAACGCCCGAGCAGAGGAAGAGCAGGGCTTTGAATCCCGCGTGGGTGGCGAGGTGGAAGACGCCGGCGAAATACCCCCCGGCCCCAAGGCCCATGATCATGAAACCCAGTTGGCTGATGGTGGAATAGGCCCACACCTGCTTGATGTCCCGGCTGACCATGGCCATGGTCGACGACAGCAGCATGCTCACGGTTCCGACCAGGAGGCAGACGGTCATGGCCGTGGGCGACAGGCTGAAGAAGGGATGGATCCGCGCGAAGAGGAAGACACCGGCGGCCACCATCGTCGCCGAGTGAAGCAGCGCGCTTACCGGGGTCGGACCCTCCATGGCGTCCGGCAGCCACGTCAGCAGCGGAAACTGGGCGCTTTTGCCGATCACCCCTCCGAAGACCAGGAGCGCCGCCGTGGTGATCATGGCCGGCGACATGGCCGCGGCCGCCTCCGGACCGTTGATCTGGCGGATATTGACGTTGCCCAGGTGGAGCAGGATCAGGATGATGCCCATGAAAAAGGCCACGTCGCCCAGCCGCGTCATGACGAAGGCCTTCTTGCCGGCCGTGCTCGCGCTGAACTTTTCGAACCAGAACCCGATCAGCAGGTACGAGGCCAGTCCCACCAGTTCCCAGAAGATATAGAGCTGCAGCAGGGTCGCGGAGAGGGTGAGGGTGATCATGGCCCAGGCAAAGAGGGACATGCACCCGTAATACCGTCCGAATCCGGGATCTCCGGCCATGTACCCCAGCGAATAGATTTGTACCAGAAAGCAGATGACGGTGACAATGACCAGCATCAGCAGGCTCAGGGGATCGATCAGAAAACCGAATGGGACCGACACGTCGCCGGACACCGCCCAGGATACGGACCACTCGACCGGCGCCGTCATACACCAATGGCGCACCACAAGGATCCCGCCGGCGACCAGGGATCCGGAAACGGCGGCAATGGAGATGCACGCCGCCCATTTCGGTTTTTTGAGGAAAAAAACCATGATCGTTCCGAAAGCGAGAAACGGCAAAAGGGACGCTGTCGCTGCCGCCCAGAAGGCGGTGGTGGACAGGGTGTTTGCGGTCTGTATGGCAGTCATCATGATAGGCGCTCCGGTCATTTCATGCATTACCTGGGGTCAGTCGATCCGGCAGGCATCGGTTTCGATGCATCCGGCATCCACGGTGCCCGTCCGCCGATAGATCCAGACAATGAGCCCCAGTCCGATTGAAACCTCGGCAGCGGCCACCGCGATGATGAAAATCGCCATGGCCTGACCGTCCAGATGCCGCCACTGGAGGGCGGACCCCACAAAAGCCACGGCCGAAGCATTCAGCATAATCTCGAGCCCGAGCACCATCATGATCAGGTTGCGTCGGGTCACCAGGCAGAACATCCCTGTGAGAAAAAGGAGGCCGGCCAGAATCAGAACATGATGATACGGTACGATCATGGCCTCACCTCCCCTTCCCGCTCCGGCTTCTTTCCGGCGTCTTTGCCCAGTCTCAGTACGCCTACCAGGGCGATCAGCAGCAGCATGGAGACGATCTCGACGGCCAGCCAGTGGCGCTGAAACAAAAACTGACCGAAGGTTGACGGGTCGACGGCGGCGGCTGTCATGGGTGCTGTTCCCGTCGTGTCGGCGGTGATGAGCAGCACCAGAACCAGCCCGTAGACGAAACAGACTCCCATGGCCGGAAGCCACTGCCTGAGTGGAAACAACCGTTCCTCAATCCCCTCCATTCGAAGCATCATCACGATAAACAGGAAAAGGATCATGATGGCCCCGGCATAGATAATGACTTCAAGGGCGGCCAGAAGCGGCGCTCCGAAGAGATAAAAGAGGAGCGCGCT
>NZ_JBFXGG010000066.1:0-16956 GCF_050178255.1 Desulfococcus sp.
TACTTACGATTTTTTTTAAGGAAAACGTCGGTCACGATCCCCATGCGGGCCATGCCGGTCAAGACCAGCGGGAGTTCGAAAGCAAGGCCGAAGGCGATAAGCAGTTTGGCGGAAAAGGAGAGATACTCCTTCATCGAAGGCAACGCCTGAATTTTCTCATTGGCAAATCCGAGAAAGAACTGGAAGCCGATAGGAAAAACAAAAAAATATCCAAACAACGCCCCGCCGACGAAAAAAAAGGTGGAAAGCACGACGATGGGCAGCAGGATCTTACGTTCCTTCCGATAGAGCCCCGGTGCCACGAACATCCAGAACTGATAGATGATGACCGGGGAGGCCACCATCAGCCCTGCCAGAAACGCCACCTTGAGATAGGTGAAAAAAGCCTCGGGCAGACCCGTATAAATGAGCGTATCCCCCTCTCCCATCACTTTGACGAGCGGACGAATGAGAATTTCAAAAATCTTGTCCTTGAAGCCATAGGCAATCAGGAAACCTGCCCCGGCCGCAATGAAGGATTTGATCAAACGCTCCCGGAGTTCCTCAAGATGGGCGGTGAAGGGCATTTTCTCGTCATCCTCCAGGTCGACGCCCCGACGACGGTTGTCGGGCTCGTGATCATGCGTCATCGTTGGCCGCCTTCTCCTTCAGCGTCTCTCCGCTGGATTCGGATTCCGGCTTTTCAAGCTTCGAAGCCGGGGTTGAAGCTTCTTTCGCAACATCCGACATTTCCGTCTTCTGAACCGTTTGGGGGGCTGCGTCGACGGATGTCTTCAGGGTCTGATCCATGTCCTTGAAGGTCTTTTTCACGTCCATCACATCGGTGTCGACCTCAAGGGAGGATTTGAGTTCGGACGTCGCCCGCTTGAACTCGATCATTGCCCGTCCCAGAGATTTGGCCAGGTCCGGAAGCTTCTTGGGTCCGATCACGATAAGCGCGACGGCCAGGATCAGTAAAATCTCGGGCATTCCCATGCCGAACATATATACACCTCTCTCGAAATACCGTTATTTTTGTGGGAAACACAGTGCTAAGGCGGTTATTTGTACTGATTTTGGCAGGGGGTGTCAAGGGGAAGGAAAAGTTCTTTGCGGGACGATCCGGTTGTCTTCATCGACCCTCTGAAACGTGATGTTCATTAATGACCCAATCTTTGCCCCCCAAAAAGTCATATTGACCCGATCTTGCATGTTTTCCCCTGATAAAAATCTTCTCCTTGACTTTTATTTTCCAGTCCCCCACATCCATGTTGACGTTTTTCCCGGAGATCGTCATATTTTTCTTGCTCAACTTTCGGCTTTCGTAGAGATAGGGGCTGAACACCGAAAGTTGGATTTCCTATAGCTGCGCCGTCGTCTTGAAAGCCCATGTCGGCCGGCGTCAAAAGTATCGGAGGACTTACGATGGCATCATCCATACCCAGAATTCAAGTACCCCCTGAGGCATGGCAGGACCTGACCATTCTCTTCCAAAAGGGAATCCGGGTGGATATCGAAACCGGTTGCACGGTCAGATCACTTCTCCTGGATCAGTGGCACTTACCCCCCGAAGTGGTGACGGAAAGAATCAGCACCCTGTTTCTCAACGGCAAACCGGTGGACGACATGGACGAGGCCCGTGTCAGGGACGGCGCGATCCTCGCCCTTTCCTCGGCCATGCCCGGACTCGTAGGCGCCGTCATGCGGCGTGGAGGGTTCTATGCCGCTCTTCGCAGCGGGATCACCTATCACGAAACGACGGCGAATGTGGACGTTCGCAACGGTTCGATCACGGTCAAACTCTTCAACATGCTTATCGGAGAACTCGGTCCTCTTTTTCTCCAGCGAGGCTTCCGTGTCTCCCGACAGGACCTGCCGGACAGCATTCCATCCGGATCCGAAGACGTCGATGAACCCAACAGCGAGGTCTTCATTATCGCATCGCCCCCTTCCTCCTGTTAGGTCACTTTCACTGCCCTGCTTCGCAGGCCTCGTCCCCTGTCGACAGCATTCGCCTACCATATTGGCAGGTATCTTGCATTTCCTGACAAACAACGGGTTTCGCGGGGAAGGGCTATTTATATTGACATGCAGTAAATACCTAAATATAATAAAAATATATAGTTATAATAAGTTAATATATATAACTCCATTCCTATCAGATTTAGAAACTTCCTGAACATAGTCTATTCAAACCGATATTAACCGAAACGAACACGTGAAGGAGGATGTAACCCTATGGACAAAATTCTACGTATCGATGTAGGCGCGGAAGGCGGCCCCAAGGTCACGGTAACCGAACTCGGTGCATATGCCGGGATGGGCGGAAGGGCCATGACTTCCATGGTCGTCGGCAGCGAAGTTCCTCCGGACTGTCACCCCCTGGGTCCCGAAAACAAACTCGTCATCGCCCCCGGGTTGATGAGCGGTTCCGCAGCATCGACCTCCGGACGGATTTCGGTCGGCTGCAAGAGTCCGCTGACCGGCGGCATCAAGGAGTCCAACGCGGGCGGACAGGCCGGTCAGGTGATGGCTCGGCTGGGATATGCGGCCATTATCATCGAAGGCGAGCCCAAAACCGACAATCTCTACAAGGTCTTCATCAACAAGGACACGGTGGAAATCACTCCGGCCGGTGAATTTAAAATGACGACCAACTACGATCTGGCCGAGAAGATGAAAGCCCTGCACGGCGACAAGGTCGCTATGATCTCCATCGGACCCGCCGGCGAAATGAAGCTCTGCGCCGCTTCCATCGCCGTCACCGATCGGGAGTTCCGGCCCTCGCGCCATGCCGGCCGCGGCGGTGTCGGCGCAGTCATGGGTGCCAAGGGGATCAAGGTCATCATCCTCGACGACGCGGGGTGCGGCATGCGTAAACCCCGGGATCCGGAGCGATTCAAGGCGGCCAACAAGTCCTTCGTGGAGGGATTGCGAAAGCACGCCGTCACCGGAGAGGGTCTGCCGGCTTACGGTACCAACGTACTGACCAATGTCATCAACGAAGCCGGAGCCTATCCGACCTATAATTTCCAAAAAGGCCAGTACGCGGATGCCGCCAAGATCAGCGGCGAGGCTCAGGCCGAACTGGAGCAGAAACGCGGCGGCAACCCTACCCATGGGTGTCATGTGGGGTGCGCCATCCGGTGCTCCGGCATCTTCGTAGACAAAGACGGCAACTACATCACCAAACAACCTGAATATGAGACGGTTTGGGCCCACGGCGGCAACTGCGGCATCTGCGACCTGGACGCCATTGCCAAACTCGACTTTATGGATGACAATATCGGTCTGGACACCATCGAGATGGGGGTGACCATCGGCGTGGCCATGGAAGCCGGACTCCTCAAGTTCGGAGACGCCGAAGGCGCCGAAAGGCTGATAGAGGAGGTGGGCAAGGGCACGCCTTTAGGCCGAATTCTCGGGAACGGCGCAGCTTTTACCGCCAAAGCCTTCGGGATCGAACGTGCGCCGGTGGTCAAAAATCAAGCCATGCCGGCCTATGATCCCAGGGCCATCAAAGGGATCGGCGTGACTTACGCCACCACGCCCATGGGGGCCGATCACACCGCCGGATACGCCATCGCCACCAATATCCTCAAGGTCGGCGGCGACGTCGATCCCTTGAGCAACGAAGGTCAGATCGAACTGTCCCGAAACCTTCAGATCGCCACAGCCGCGCTGGACGCCACCGGCTATTGCCTGTTTATCGCCTTTGCCATTCTCGACCAGCAGGAGACCTTCAACGCCATGGTCGATACCATCAACGGCATGTACAACCTGAACATGACCGGCGACGACGTAGTGGCTCTGGGCAAGAAGATCCTTTCCATGGAACGGGAATTCAATCGAAAGGCCGGTTTTACGAAAGAGGACGATCGCCTGCCGCGTTTCATGAAGCGAGAACCTGTCGGCCCCCACAACGTCACCTTCGACATAACGGATGAAGCGCTCGACACGGTCTTCAACTGGTAATCGCTCTTCAGGCGACGCTGCATAACGGCGGGGAGGGGCTTGTTCAGTTCCACCCCGCTTTTTTTTGGGACGCCCGGCAGGTCGCAATCAACTTGCAGTGCAAGTCTGTTTCCGGCCCGGCACGGGGAAGAGCGCGTCGAACGGCAGGGGTGTCCCCTGAGCCTCGAAACCGATATGTTGTCGGTTCAGCATGATCACGCCAGTTCAAGAAGTTCAAAGGTATAGTCTGTAAGATCCATAACCAGTAATCGGTTTCGGAGGGTTTCGGAATTTCCCAGGAGAAGTTTGAAGACCTCGGCGCATTCCAGGGCGGAAAGGATGGTAATGGCATGGGGAAGACACCCCAGGGAGCGCTCGACCCCCTTTTCGTCGACGCTGTCCCGATCCCCATAAATGCGCGAAAGCCCTTCATCCTCAGGCAGAATGGTCGTGACATGCCCGGCCACCCCGGCGATGGCGGCTGACACCATGGGGATCCCCAAATCCTTTGCCGCGGATTCCAGAACGAAGCGATATTTGAGGGTATCCAGGCAATCCACCACCACGTCGGCGCCCCGAACCAGGTCGACCGCCCTTTCCTCATCGAGAAACACCGGGTGGGCGGATACCGCGACGGAAGGATTGACCGCTGCAATCCGAAGACGGGCCGCCTCAGCCTTGGATAAACCAATGTTCGCAACGGTGCTGTAAAATTGACGATTGAGGTTCGACTCGTCGAACCGATCCGCATCGATGAGTCCGAGGGTGCCGATACCCCCTCGGGCCAGGATCTCCGTTACGGTGCCCCCAAGACCGCCCAACCCCACCACCGTAACCGCAGCCCCCAGAAGTCGGGCCTGATCTTTCGAGGAAAACGTCTTCATATTGCGGATGTAACGCTCCGGCCACACCCGGTTTTCGAGGGCGGTGCGCTCCACCGTCCAGCCGGCGCTCCGGAATTCACGAGCGATTTCGGCCACCGCACCCGTACCGATGCCGTCGTAGGGCGTACCGTCGGGAAGGTTCCCCCTGCGGGCCGACCGTCGGATAGCCGCCGCCATCCCCTTGGTCATATCATCCTTTACGCAATCCATCATCCTCCCCCCACCGGCGGAAAGATCCCGAGTCGATCACCGTCATCGAGCACAGATGTCAGAAGGGCCTTCCTGTTGTTGACGAAAATGAGTCTGGCCTCGTCTTCCTTTATCTTGAGCCGCTCGACAATATCCCGGACAGTGGTGCCCTGCGTAATGGGATATCGATCGGCGTCCTCCGGCATGCGTTTGGACAGGGTGGCAAAAAGTCTCAGAGATATGGTATCCGTCATGGATGCACCTCAATTGAAGGACGGCGCGTTTTCATTTTCCGTTTCATAGCTTTTGAGCTTTCGGTAGAGGGTTTTCCGACCGATGCCGAGGATCTCGGAAGCCTTGGCCCGGTTGCCGCCCACAAACCGCATCACTCGCTGAATGTGATTTTTCTCCATGTCCGCCAGGCTGAAAAAGGGCGTATCCTTGGACGGTGTGTCGCGGATCGCCTCGACCAGTTCCCGGGGAAGCCCCCGTTCCGTTATCCACCCCTCTTCCGCCAGAATGATGCCCCGCTCGATCACGTTCTGGAGTTCCCGAATGTTGCCGGGCCAGTCGTAGACCATGAGGCACTGCATGGCCTTTTTGGACACTTGACACGGCGGGGTTGCGACGCTCAGTTTCCGGCGGAAATGTTCAACCAAAAGCGGTATGTCTTCCTTTCTCTCCCGCAACGGCGCCAGTTCAATGTTGAATACATTGATCCGGTGGTACAGGGCCTGACTGAAACGACCGGCTTCCACCTCATCGGTCAGGTTCCGATTGGTGGCGAAGATGAAACGAATGTCCACGCGGCGTTCATTCTGCCCCCCCACCCGCCGAAAGGTCTGACTCTCAAGCACCCGCAAAAGGGATGCCTGGACGTCCATGGGAAGTTCCCCGATTTCGTCCAGGAAGAGGGTCCCCTTGTGGGCCAGCGCCAGAAGGCCGTCCCGTGATTCCGCCGCTCCGGTAAAGGCACCTTTCCGGTGCCCGAAAAGCTCACTGAGTATCAATTCCTTCTGAAGCGTGCCGCAATTTTTGGTGATCAGCGGATAGCCCGATCGCCGGCTCAGGTGATGGATGTTCCGGGAGACGACGTTTTTTCCGGTGCCGCTTTCACCAGTGATGAGCACCGGCACCTGCGTCGGCGCGACTTTTTGCACCAGAAACCGCACATGGTCGAGGGTCGGCGAATTGCCGATAAGGGTGTGGGGCGGGGATTCTCCCTGTTTGTGACGGAGAAGACGGTTCTCCCGCGTAAGGCAGGCCCGCTGATAGGCCTTTTCGACGACCAACTCCAATCGGTCGAGGTTGAAAGGTTTGGTGATATAATCATAGGCGCTTCGTTTCATCGCCTCCACCGCGCTGTCGATATCCCCGAACCCGGTGACCAGGATGATTTCCGCGCCCATGGAGACTTTTCGGAAACGCTCCAGCAACTCCAGGCCGTTGCCGTCGGGCAGTTGAATATCGAGAATAATGACATCAAACGGTTTCCTTCGGACCAGCGCAAGGGCGTCCCTGGCCGTCCCCGCCGTTATCACGTGATGTCGTGTGGGCGACAGCTCCTTTTCGAGGAGCCGCCGGATGGAATGTTCGTCATCGACGACAAGAAGCTGTATGGGTTCCAATCGTTGCATATCAACCCGCTGGTCTCATGAATTCATTCGCTGAACTCAACTCGACTTTCGTGATGGTAATCTGATTTACTATAAGACATTTTCATTGTTGAGACAAATATCCCGCCCCGGCAGGACGGGATCCATCCGACCCCGTGAGCGACGATCGTTGCGGAAATCAGTGTTTGAAGCTTCTCTGACCGGTGTAAACCATGGTGACCCCCGCCGCATTGCACGCCTCGATCGACTGATAGTCGTTGGACGAGCCGCCGGGCTGTATCACGGCCGTCACCCCTTCCTGAATACCGACATCGATGCCGTCACGGAAAGGGAAAAAAGCATCGCTTACCATGGCGGCACCCGTCAACCCCCCTCGCTCCTCGGCGACCCGTGCGTCGATCGCTGCCCTTCGGTCAGGATCCGTAAGCTCCTTATAGGGGATGCCATGCGCCTCGAAACAGTATCGGTCCGCCAACTTCCGGTAGGCCTTGTCTCGCGCGATCTCGGCCACACCCACGCGATCCTGCTCCCCGGTGCCGATGCCGACTGTAACCAGATCCTTGACATAAATCACGGAATTGGAGGTGATGCCCGATTCCACCAACCATCCAAACAGCATGTCTTCATACTCCCGGGAGGTCGGCTCCCGACGGACCCGGTAGGTCTTTCCCTGATACTCGCACTCGGCAAGTTTCAGGTCTGTCGGAGTTCTCGCTGTGGGAACAAACGACCACTGGACAATATGGCCTCCGTCAATGAGGCTTTTGAATTCCACGAAACGCTTGCCGATGAAATTTTTGAGACGAGCGATGTTACCGATTCGGATGACCCGCAGGTTTTTCCGGCGTCCCAGAATATCGAGAACGCCTTCTTCAAAATCGGGGGCAACCACCACTTCGGCATACTGGTCCGAGACCGCCTCCGCGGTGGTCTTATCCACTGAACGATTGAGCGCAATACAGCCGCCGAAAGCGGCTACCCGGTCGGCCATGTAAGCCCTGTGATAGGCGTTCGAAAGGGTATCCGCCCGAGCTGCCCCACAGGGGTTGTTATGCTTGACGATCACCGCTGTCGGCTTGTCGTCGAAGTATCGGAGAATGTTCAGAGCGTTGTCCGTGTCGGTCAGGTTGGTCTTCCCCGGATGCTTCCCCGACTGGAGCAGTTCGATGTCCGAAGCCAGGTATTGCCCGGGGAGGAGGGTCTCGATATCCCCCAGCATCAGATTGCCGTTGACCAATCGATAGAGCGCCGCCTCCTGTCCGGGGTTTTCACCGTACCGCAACCCCTTCTGGACACCATCGATGGCCCACGTGACCTTCTCGTAGAACAAAGTCTGCCGTTCGGTCCCTTCTATAAAACTGATCTCCATCTCCGGTGGGAAATGATCCTCATTGATGGTCTGGTACATTTTTTTAAGATTTTCTGTCATACGTGACTCCTTCCATGACGGCCTCGGGATGGTGAAAGACATCGTCGCACGGCTTTCCGGCCAACCGCGCAAAAAGATTTTCGATTTTGTAACAGACCGCCCTGTTGCGGTCAAGTCGGAGATCCCCCGCTATAGGTTTTTCAAACGACGGGGCCGGCATCACCCGACACACGGTCGGGCGAATCCGTATAGTGGGACAACACCGCGTCGGGACGACCGGAAACAAGCCATCGCTTTGCTTTTCCTTTTGGGAAAACTGTGATATTTATAAAAACAGGTACTGTTACCATGTATCCATCCTCGAATTGAGTAGAATCTGTCGCGCGGCGGATTGACGGAACGCAGCTCTCGACTTTCATGATGGTGACCGGATAGCAGGGCCGGAAGGATACGGCCTGTGACAGCCGAAAGTTGAGGACGGAATAAAAGGAGAATCATGACGACGGCGTTGAGCATCACGTCATATCAGAAAATGGTGGATGAATGGGTGCGCACCATCGGAGTGCGCTATTTTTCGGAGCTCACCAACCTGGCCCAGTTGGTGGAAGAGGTCGGAGAAGTCGCTCGGATCATGTCCCGCGTCTTCGGAGACCAGAGTTTCAAAAGATCCGCTGATGACGTGGCGCGTTCAGGCGAGCCTTTCGACGGTCCGTTCCCGGATCCCAAGGATACGCTGGCCGATGAACTGGCCGATGTGATGTTTGTGCTCGTATGCATTGCCAACCAGACCGGCGTCGACCTGACGGACGCCCTTTGCAAAAACCTTGAAAAGAAGACCCGTCGCGATGAAAACAGACACCGGAACAACCCGAAACTTCGCAAATCATTCACCTCGGATTTATAAGGCGTTGAAAATACCGCCTTCATCAATGATTGTCAGGCGTTGGGAACCGCTTCAGCGGCGCCGGGCAGCCGGGGCTCCGTTTGCGGCCGCTCTCGCTTTCCTGCTCCTCCTGGGATGCGCGGCTCCGGGCAAAAGACTCGAAGCACCCTACATCTCTCTCACCCGGATAGAGGTCGATAGCACCACCGTATTCGAGACGGTCATGACGGTAACTCTCCGCCTCCTTAACACCAACGACGTTCCCCTCACGCTGAAAGGCGCGGACGTAAGGCTTACGGTCGACGGCAAAGACGTCGCCCATGGCGTCTCTCGCATGGAAACAACCCTTCCGGCCTATGACACCGCCCTCGTTCCCATGACGCTCTATTCATCCATGATCGACCTGGCCCAGGGACTTTTGAAGATAAGGGATCAAGAGCCGTTGAAATACGGTATTCGCGGGAATGTCCGCATCGAGGGAGGATTTTTGATGCCGTCGACCCTCCCCTTCTCCCACACGGGCGAACTTTCTCTCGACGGAATTCACACACGAAAACAGAGGTAGACCTATCCCTCGACCGGGGCGTAGCAGCAGCGCTTCGGTGAAGTCATCTTCCCCGCTTTTCTCAACTTTGCATTCACCTTGGATGCCGCCTGGGTTTCCATGCCGACCATGGCCGCGACATCCCCCCCGGCCGCACCGGTTTCCCGGCGTCCCGTATGGCTTTCAGCACGTTTTCTTCCATTAAACGGACGGTCGCGTTACATCTCTTTCTAAATCAGTTTCGGAGAAAACGATAATCATCCGTCGCTCCGGGGCAGGTACCGGGAGATAAAAGGAAAAAAATATTCCTGAGCGGTAGAAAACGGGCTGCGAACCCTGAAACGCTGGGAGGGGATCGCAGCCCGGGGAGGGCGGCGGCGAGACGCGCGGTTCAGCCGCGTCCGCCCCGCTGGGCGAGAAGCAGGGCGTCATGCATCCGCTGGGAGTATTCTTTCTTTTTCCTCGATTTTTCCCAAACCTTGTCCTGGATCTCGGCGGTCATATCGGGACGGCTGGAGACGCCGTAGACCTCCAGCGTGCTGTTTTTGGCATCGGCTATGATGGCACGTCCAACGGGCGAACGGGTGATCACGGTAGTCCAGCCTTCCAACGAACCGATTCCGCCAAAGGAGACGTCGGCATACTCGGAGGCGTAATCCGGACAGAATCGGCAGGCGTACCGTTTCATGAAATCGATCTTCTCAAGAGGCAGCGTTTTAAGGGCGCCCGAGGTCAGATGAATCATCAACTCATCCTTGATGTTGATTTTCCGGACATCGTTCCAGGAGATTCCGGCGATACCCTCGAGCCTCCGCCGCTCTTCCTCGTCGAATATGAAATTTCCCGAACAGAAGAGGCCCAGGGTATATCGGATACTGTCGGACGGCACGATACTCATGGCCTCCATCTTTCGAAGGGTTTTGATCTGACAGGGCGTACCCACCAGCGCGACCCGCCTGAGTCCCTTCTGCATCATGGGCCGGAACTCCTGAACCGATGGGGAATAGGTGGAATAGTCATGTCCGAAGTGCTTGACGCCGTGAGAGCTGTCGAAATAGAACCCCGCCGAGTCGATAATCTCCTGGCGGGTGGCGGCCAGCATGGGATCCCGCTCGAAGGGCCCCATCTGCCGGGTCACAATGGCGCCGTCGATATGTCCCCGATCAAACAGATGGACGAGAAGCGCCGTAACCACGCCCCCGTCCGTGGCTTTGGCCCGTATCGCCGGATCGGCGGCTCTTGCCGTCAGGGTCTCGATGATATGGCCCATGGGCGGCGTCCAACCGGCCACTTTTTTGGTTTCCTCCTGATATTCATCGATTTCAGGACATATCGAATAGCAAAGGCCGCACTCGATGCATTTTTCGCGGTCCGCGTACTGCGGTGATCCGTCGTCACCGAGCTTCAGTGCGCCGTAGTTGATCGACGTGCAGAAGGTCACACATCCCCCGCAACGGTGACAAAGGCCGGGCTTCTGGACTTCGTCTATCAAGTCATTAAAGGTTTTCATGGTCCCTCCTACACTTCCGGCCGGGGGTACAATCCTGCCGCTTCCACGATCTCAGGCACCTTCTCTTCCCACTCGATGGCCATGATGTGGAAGCCGGCAACGCCTTTGACTTCCTTGAGACGCTGAATCTGCTCGATGCAGATCTTGATGCCCTCCTCAGCCTGCTTTTCCTTGGGCGTATCGGCCAGCCGCTTGACGATCGCATCGGGAACATCCATTCCCGGCACTCGATTCTTCATGTAACGGGCCATGCCGACGGATTTCATGGGCGTCAGCCCCGCCATGATATACACCTTCTCGTGAAGCCCTCGATCCACAATCTGCTTCATCCAGTCTTCGAACTTCTCCATGTTGTAAATGCATTGGGTCTGGATAAACTCGGCCCCGGCAGCCACCTTTTTGGCGAGGCGCGAAACCCGGATTTCGTAAGGATCGGCAAAAGGATTGGCCGCGGCGCCCACAAACATCTTCGGAGGACGCTTGATCTCGTCTCCACCGAGGAACTTGCCCTCGTCCCGCATCAGTCGAACGGTCTGGAGCAACTGCATGGAATCCAGATCATGAACGTTCTGCCCCTTGGCGTGATCGCCGAAACTCTGATGATCCCCGGAAAGGCAGAGAATGTTGTTGATATCCCAGGACGCAGCCCCCAGGATATCGCTCTGGAGGGCGATGCGGTTTCGGTCCCGGGTCACCATCTGCAGCACCGGCTCCACCCCCAGGGTCTTGAGGCGGATACAGGCCGCCAGCGAGCACATTCGGCAGACGGAGGTCTGGTTATCCGTGATATTTACGGCGTCGACATGGTTCCGGATCAGAGCCGCCTTTTCACTGATCGCTTCAGGGTCGCTTCCGCGGGGCGGGCCGCACTCGGAGGTGACGCCGAAATGACCTGCGGCGAGAATCTTTTCCAGTTTACTTGGGGTCCGGCTTTCTTTACTCATCGATCAGATCCTCCCTCACCAGTTTTCGGGGTCCGCCGGCCCTGTCGGTGGACCAGTCCTTAATGGGGGCCAGGGCCTCGTAGTCCGCCATGCGACCCAGCAGCTTCAGGCGATCTATGATGAGCTGCCAGGCACAGTCCACATCCTTGCTGATTTCGCACTTCCCTTTGGTGGACCCCCCGCAGGGTCCGTTCAGTATGCGCTTGGCACACCGGGCGATGGGACAGATGCCCCCGGTCCTCCCGAGGATACACGCACCGCAGGCCTGGCACCGCTCGGTATAGACGCCTAGTCGCTCCACAGCTCCCAGGAATGTCGTGTTCAAGCCGGGATAGATGGGCTTTGGATATTTCTCAGCCATGAACTGGACGCCGATACCGCAGGCGGTGCTCAATACGGCTTCGGTAGCCTGGATCCGGCTCTCGGCTTTTTCGAAAAATTCATGTTCACACTGGCGTTCGATGCCGGAATCGGTGATCTCGATGTCGACATTTTCCTGAACGGCCTTCATCCGCAGCATGGACGCCAGGATCTCCGCCTCCTTGTTGCCGCCCTGCTGGCAGACCGCCACACAGGTGTTGCAGCCAAAGACCAGGACCTTCTTGTGGCCCTTGATCATGTCCCAAATTTCTTCCAGGGGTTTTTGTTCTCCGACGATCATCCTGCCTTACTCCTTTCCTTAGCTTCCCTAAGAGCAAACCAGATGGGAGACGGACCAAGCGCTCTGATCTTCTCTGTGAATTCGGTGCAGATCTCCGCCCATCTCGGTCCCATGGCCGCAGAGAGATTGTACATCTCAAGCCTGTCCGGATCGATGCCGACCTGGGACAGCAATTTTTTGAGATGATGGACTCGTTTCTTCGCGTTGAGATTTCCTTCCAGGAAATGACATTGTCCTTCCAGTCACCCGGCCACGAACAGGCCGTCCACGCCGCGCTCAAAAGCACGGAGCACATAACTGTGGTCCAGTTTGCCGGTGCAGGGCAGGCGGATGATCATGACATTGGGAGAATAGGATAATCGCATGACACCCGCCAGGTCGGCTGCCGCGAATGCGCAGTAATGGCAGGCGATGGCAAGAATCCTGGGCTCCCATCCAGGAGGCGCCTCCCGGGGTGCCTCCAAAGGGACGGCCGTCTCCCGCACTGTCGTTTGTGGTAGTCCGGTCATGGTATGTTTTCCTTTTTTTGTTCGGTGATCCCGATGGCTCCCTTCACAGTGCGCTGCAGAGTGCCGTCCTATTCCATCTCCGTGGCCGCGTCGATCATGGCGATGATCTGATCGTCCCGGAAGCTGTTGACCTGGAACGCCTTGGCCGGACAGACGCCGGCACAGATGCCGCACCCGGTGCAGATCACCTCGTTGTGGCTGATCTTCCCGTCCTCATCGATAAACGGCGAGCCGAAGGGGCAGAGCCGCAGGCAGGCCAGGCAGGACATGCAAATATCCCGGTTGTGTTTGGAAATAATCCCCGACACGCTCAGACGGTCGTGGGAAAGCACGACGCCTGCCCGGCCGGCGGCAGCCAGTGCCTGACTCAAGGTTTCATCCAGGTTCTTGGGGGCGTGGGCCAGCCCCGCCACGTAAATGCCTTCGCTGGGAAAGTCCACAGGCCGAAGTTTTACGTGGGCCTCAAGAAAATACCCGTCCGGATTGACCGTCAGCTTGTACTGGCGGCCGATCTTCTCGGTCAGCGGATGGGGCCGCAGTCCTGTAGAGAGGACTACCCAATCCGGTGAAAAGCCCACCTCGCGATTGAGAACATAATCATAGGCCGTGACCCGCAGCCTGTCTCCTGATACGGTTACGTCGGGTTTTCGGTCCGGTTCGAAACGAACGAACAGCACCCCCAACGCCCTCGCCCGCTGGTAGTAATCCTCCCGCAGACCGTAAGTCCGTATATCCCGGTATAGAATTGTCACCTGAGCCGTCGGGGAGGCTTCCTTGATGGCGATGGCATTCTTGACGGCATCCTGGCAACAGATCCGGGAGCAGTAGTTGTGGGGTTCCTCGCGGGAGCCGACACACTGGATCATGAGAAAATGCCGGTCTCCCGGATCCATCCCCTGGGCAATCCGCTTCTCCAGATCCCGTTGGGTGATGATCCTGTCACTCTCTCCGTAGCCGTATTCCCGGGGTGTGTATTCCACACCTCCGGTGGCCACGACGATAACGCCATGCTCGAAGACATCTCCGTTGGTGAGGGTGGTCTTGAAATTGCCGATATACCCGCCGGTGCCGTCAACCTCCGCCCCGGTGTGAACGTTGATTCTGGGGTGGGCCTTCACCTGATCGATCCGAGCCTTCACGAATGACTGTACGTCGGCGCCGTCCAAGGTCCGGTAAACGCCTGCGGCCAGACCGCCCAGACGCTCCTCTTTTTCAACGACATGGACATCAAACCCCTGATCTCCCAGGGCCAGCGCCGTCGTCATGCCGGCCAGGCCGCCGCCGATGACCATGGCACCGGGAATCACCGGCACCGACTCCGTCTGTACCGGTTGGAGCTTCCTGGCTTTGGCAATGTTCATTTTGACAATCCGGGAAGCCTTTTGGGTGGCGACATCCTTCTGGCCCATGTGGCACCAGGAACACTGCTCCCGGATGTCCGCCAGTTCGAAAAGATATTTGTTGAGTCCGGCATCCCGAATGGTGTCTTGGAAAAGCGGCGCATGGGTCCGGGGCGTACAGGAGGCCACGATGACCCGGTTGAGCTTCTTTTCCCGGATGACATCCTTGATCCGCTCCTGACCGTCGGGGGCACAGGCGTACATGAGATCGTCCGAATAGACGACCTCCGGCAGCCCCCGCATCTCTTCGGCCACCTTTTTAACATCCACGGTCTGGGCGATATTGATGCCGCAGTGACAGACAAACACCCCCACCCGGGCCTCCTGGCCGGTGATGTCGGTTTCGGGCGGCAGTTCAGGAGCCACGATCTCGGTCCCCCGGGCTTCGCCCAGAAGGGCCATGGCCCGTCCGGCAACGGCGCTGCCCTGGGCCACCGTCTCGGGGATATCCTTGGGCCCCTGGAAGGTGCCCGTGACGTAAACTCCCTCCCGGCTGGTCTCCACCGGTGCCAGGGTAGCGGTTTTGGCAAATCGATGCACATTGGCGTCGATGCCAAAGGTCTTGGCGAAGGCCAGAGCGTCACGGTGAGGCTCAAAACCAATGGAGAGGACCACCATATCGAACATTTCGTCCACCATGGTTCCATCGATTGCCGCATACCGGAGCAGCAGGTTCCCGGTGCCGGGCTCCTCCTTGATGTCGGAAATCATGGTTCGCCGGTAGACGACGCCGTATTGGTTTCTGGCACGATCGACATATTTGTCGAAGTCCTTGCCGAAAGCACGCATCTCCATGTAGAAGATCGTCGGCTGAATGCTGCCGTCGTGCTCCTTGGCGATGACCGCCTGCTTGGTGGCGTACATGCAGCAAACCGAAGAACACCAGGGATTGGCGTTCCGCGGGTCTCTGGATCCCACGCACTGGATCCAGGCGACCTTCTTGGGGTGTCGCTCGTCCGAAGGGCGCTTCACCTCTCCCATGAAGGGGCCGGAGGCGGAGAGAATTCGCTCGAACTGGATGGAGGTCACCACATTGGGCCAACGGCCGAAACCGAGTTCTCCGCGGACCTTCGGATCGTATCGATCCAGCCCCGGACTCAGGATGATGGCGCCCACCTGGAGATCGTAGACCTTCTCCGTATCCTCGAAGTTGATGGCGTCCGTCTCACAGAATTTGGTACAGGCCCTGCACTTCCCCTTGGTCAGATAAATGCAGTTGTCTTTGTCGATGACCCGGGTATGGGGGACCGCCTGGGGCAGGATCGTATAGATGGCCTTACGCTTGCTGAGACCCTGTTCAAAAGTATTCACCACCAGCTTAGGACATTTCTTCTCACAGGCACCGCACCCGGTACAGCGCTCCGGGATCACGAACCGCGGCTGCTCCCGGACGGTTACGGTGAAGTCGCCCGGGAGACCTGAAACCGCCTCGACATTCGAGAGGGTGTGAATTTCGATGTTGGGATGCCGCCCCACCTCCACCATCTTGGGCGAAATCATGCACATGGAGCAGTCACCCGTGGGAAAGGTCTTGTCCAGCATCGCCATTGTTCCGCCAATGGAGGATTCCCGCTGAATCATATGGACCTTAAACCCGCTGTCCGCAAGATCGAGAGCGGCCTGCATGCCGCCGATCCCGCCGCCCGCGATCAGAACCGAGCCGCGTTTGATGTGTTGTCGACTATCGTTCATCTCCCTCCAGCTCCTTTAAAAGTGTGGTCCCGTCTATAAAATGTCGATCCACCTGAAGCGCCTCCGGGGATATTCCCATCGCCGCGCCGACAACCTCTGTGATAAAAAAGACCGGAAGTCGCTCTTCGATACCGCTCCTTCGGCAGAACGCATCCTGATGGGCGTCCAGGTTCAACTGACACATGGGACAGGTCGCCACGAAGCAGTTGGCTCCCCTGAGAAGCGCATCTTTCATGATTTTCCCCATCAGATTCAGGGACGTTTCGGGATCGTTGACGGCAGCCGACGCACCGCAGCAAAAGGTTTTGTGACTCCAGTCGATGGCTTTGACACCCAGTGCGCCCAGCACCGTTTCCATGCCCTGAGGATTTTCCACATCGTCGGGAACCGGCACCGTGAAGGGAAAACGGGTCTGCATACAACCATAGTAGCATACGGGCTTGAGCCGTCTGAACTTTCTCTTGAGCTTGGGCTCGAGGGCGCCCGCCGCGATTCGACCAAGCAGCACCTCTAGAATGGAAGAGATCTTCAAGCCGCCGTTCATTTTTTTGGCGAAAGCACCATTGATCTCCGCCTTCAGCCGGGCGTCGCCTTCAAGCCGCTGCTGTGCCACGAGAGTCCTGGAGTAGCAGGCGGAACAGGGGATTACGATCTCCCGGTATCCGGCAGCCTCTGCAATGCCGATGTTTCGAGCCGGCATGGCCACGGCCAGAAAATCATCCACCTTTCCGGCGGATGTGGCGCCGCAGCAGTTCCAGTCCTCGATTTCCTTCAGCTCAACCCCCAATTCGGAAAAAATCCGGCGGCTCTGGATATCGTACA
>NZ_JBFXGG010000067.1:0-16058 GCF_050178255.1 Desulfococcus sp.
GGCTAAAATAATCCGGCGCATCCCCTATTCCCCCTCGCTTCCCCGGACATGCTGGGGATTCGGCAGTTTCTCGTAAACGGCATAGGGAGACTCTCCGGGCACGTCTCTGACGGCCCGATACGCCCAGTCCGGCTGTCCCCGGTCCCCCACCATCACGAAAGCGAAGACGCCTTTCGTCAATATGAAGGCCAGAATCAGCGTAATGATCACCCATGATCGAAATTCCGATGTCTCGTAATGTTGTTCCATTCAGATCTTTACCCCCAGTATTCCGGTAAACCAGATATACAGAAATCCCCATATCAGGGTGCCGGCGATGGTCAGCGTCATCGCCAGGGGAAACGGTGCATCCCGGCCCTCGATGCCTCCCGGAAAGCGTTCGATGATCGCCGTTTTTCGCCGTTCCGAATCTTTCCCGCGAAAATGCGTGAATCCCAGAAAAAGCCCGAACACCAGAATAAAGATCAGCGCCGGAAACAGATAGAGCATGACGTGCTGAAAATTCAAGAGTTCATAGAAACGCATGAGACCTCCTCTACCGCCCCGCGACCGTCAGGGCAAAGACAACGACGCTTCCGCTCGTAATCAACCCGGTGACAACGAGAAAAATCAGCACCCCGACTTCGTATCGGCTTGCCCTGGACAGGTGGACGGGGGCAGCGTCTCCGTCATCTTCCAGAGGCAGAAACCGTGCACGATCCTGGTCCCGGAACTGTCCGCTGCCAACCGCCCACAGGAAGACGGGAATGGTGATCAGGAAGCCCAGGACGATGTAGCTGATAAAGTATGGATAATACACGAGTCCTCCTTACGGCACAATGGGTTCGTAGGCGGCGTCGATGCCTCTGGGCGGTGTGTTGGCATCGCTCTGGTTGATAAAATAGACCGCAACGAAATTACCCACATCCCAGATCTTCTCGGATTCCAGTTCTTTTTTGAAGTAGGGCATGGCCGAACCTGCAATCCCGTTCATGATCTGGTAGTAGAGGATACCGCCGGTGACCCCACGATCTTTGAGCAGGGTGAAATTAAGCGGCGGCGGATAGAGGAAGGGCTGTGCCGGTCCCATCCCGTCCCCCACCGGGCCATGACAGCCGATGCAGAAGTCCTGGTAGATCTTGTGTCCGCGGGCCAAACCGGCGGCACTCGTCGGATAGGGATTGGGGATGTTGCGCCACCCTTCGGGGACCTGGGCATGAAGGAACGCCACGTTTTCCACCGGACCGGACTCGTAGGCGGAGATCAGTTTTTCCTTCCATTCCCGCTGACGCGTCATCCGATCGTCCGCCTCCTTGAACCCCAGACTCTGCTTGTAGGTGATCAGCAGATCGATGTTCTTCCGACCCAGATAATCGAATGCGGGCATAATGGAAAGCGGCCGCGTGAAACGGGGGTTCATGAAATGGGCCAGGTGCCAGTCGTCGGGATGTTCCCCGCCCTCCTGGGAAAGATCGGGCCCGGTACGCTGCGAGCCGAGCAGGATCGGATGATCGCCCACATAGTCCCCTGCCTGGGCGATCCGCTCGGCGCCGTGCCCCCAGTCGATGGTGCGGATCGACTGGCTGTGGCAGTAGACGCACCCGTTGGCGATGTACAGCTCCCGACCGGCGGCCTCGATCTCCGAACGGGATCGGAAGATCTCGGAAGGCGTGCGGTCCACCGTGAAGTAAGGGGTGACGATCATGATCAGAACGATGGTCGTCAGTATCGCGACGGAACCGATGAGAACGACTCTTGGGGTCATCTTCATGATGCAGCTTCTCCGGTGTTGAAAAACAGGGTTCTCAGGACGTTATACAGACCGATCAGCGCGCCGGTGAATATCATCACGCCAAGGGAGGCCCGGATGACATAATACACGTGAAGCTCCGGCAGCACCCGGTAGACCGTCTCTCCGTTCAGCCATGCCGTGCCCTGGATCAGCCCCACGATCGTGAGGACCACCGTGAATCCGGTCACGCCGATCAGCACCAGCCAGTACTGCAGATCGGCAAGGAAACGACTGTAGAGCGGTCTGTCGAGAACCTTGGGCAGCACATAGTAAATGCCCCCCAGGGCGATCATCCCTGCGAATCCCAATACGCCGATGTGCGCATGCCCCACCACCCAGTTGTTGAAATGCGTGATCCGCTGGACATCGGGAAGGGCCATCATGGACCCTTGAATGCTCACGAAAAAATACATGATGGTGCCGGTAAACACGAACTTGGCCGAAACGTCCGCATGCACCTCCCCCAAACGGCCCTTGGCCGTGTACCAGATGTTGATCAGAAAGGCCATGACGGGAATGACCATGCCGACGCTGTCGACGATGCCGATGACCTTGAGCCAGGTGGGTACGGGCACCTGGAGCAGATGATGGGTTCCCACATGGGTGTAGACGATGATCAGCGACCAGAACCCCAGAAGAGAGAGGGTGTGACTGTATAGCGGGTTTCGGCAGGCTCTGGGAATGACGTAATAGGCGACCCCCGCCGCCAGCGGCGTCAAAAGGAGCCCGAAGATGTTGTGACCGTAAAACCACAGAATGATGGCGTCGGGGATGCCGGTGAGCGCCCCGGAGGTGGGGCGCCAGATCACGTTGCCCAACGCAAAGGTCAGGCCCGTCAGGACGATCGCCGCATTGGCGTACCAAACCGAGACATACAAGGTTTTTTCCTCCCGGTTTTTGACGGTCATCACAAAATTGTAAAGCACCAGGCCCATGGCGGTCACGATCAGCATGTCCACCGGCCAGATGAATTCCGCGTACTCACGCCCCTGGCTGAAGCCCGCCGACAGGGTGAGGGCGCCCGCCGCCACCATCAGGTTCCACAGACCCGCCGTCAGCATGCCGAGCCGTTCGCTGAAGAGCTCGGTCTTGAGAAGCCGGGGAAGGTAGTAGAAGGCCGCACCGAGAAGCCCCGGAGTAACGAACCCGAAGAGAACCAGATTGACGTGCATGGGTCTGAGCCGGCCGAAAACGAGCCATCCCATGCCCCGTGTAAGATCCGGCGCAATGAGCTCCGTTGCGGCCAGCAGACCGATAAAGGTGGCCACCGCCATCCAGAATGCGGATGTCATGATGAACAGGAGGGACGTCTGATTTTTCTCGGGCAGAATCTTGGAAACCGGAATCATTGCGATCTTCTCCATTCCGTCAGCTGTGACATGCCAGCCAGCAGTCCAGGGGTCCTTGGTTTTGTTGATGGCACTGGATGCAGAAGCCCATTCTGAACCGTTCCCCCTTGATACGATCCATCGTCTCCACCGCACCGTGGCATTCGGCACACGCGAAATCCCGCTTGATGTGCCGCTCATGGTTGAAGAGGACGTGCTCCGGCAGGAAGTTGGCCTTGACCCAGGGTGTCGGGGTATTCGTATCGAAGTACTGGTGTTCCTTCATAATCTGAGGATGGCCGGCAATGATGTAGGAATGGCAGTAGAGGCATTTCTCCACGGGCGGAAGACCGGGGTGGCGGGATCTGGCCACGTAGGGATGGCAGAATTTGCAGTCGATGGCCTTGACCCCGGCATGCAGTCGATGGCTGAAGGGGATCGGCTGTTCCGGCCCGATGTTGGTGGCGGGAGAGGCATAGAACAGAAAGAGGAAGCCTCCCGAGAGGAGCGCGAGACACCCGATCCAGAGGATCGGCATCCGATTCTCCCGGAGCGCGCTCAACATCTTCCGTATCGATTCAATCCATTTCATCTCGTTATCTTTTCTCCGTTATTCAGGAACAGTTCGGGAAACAGCCTCAGAAGGTACGCCACCGCACCGGACAGCAGGCTCAGAAATCCCAGGCTGATCAGGACATCGAAAATCCGGAGCGGCAGGGATTGGGTATCGAACCGCAACGGCGGCCCCACCATGACGAGGTTTTCGAACCAGATGCCGGTAAGCGCCAGAGAAGTGAGAATCAGCATGACAGCGGGCTTCATCTTGACGTTCCGGTTGAGCAACGTAAAAAACGGGATCATGAAGGCGGCCGTGAAGGCGATGATGAACGCCAGTTTCCATGACTGATATTTGAAGCGTTCGATAAGGTAGTGGGTCTCCTCGGGAATGTTGCCGTACCAGATCACCAGGACCTGGGCGTACAGGAAATAGGCCCACATGACGCAAAATGCGAAGAACAGTTTACCGATGTCGTGAAAATGAGCGACATCGATCCGGGTCTCCTCTCCATGGACGAGATAGAGGATCGAAGCCAGAATGATCAGTCCGCCCATCCCGATGTAAAAGGCCTTGATGAAAAAATAGCCGCCGAACAGGGTGGAAATGAAATGCGGATCCATGCTCATGACCCAGTCGACGGAAATCAGCGACAACACCAGTGCATAGGCGATCATGTAAAGGACGGCCAGGGTCGTCATGCGATCCCGGCAGACGGACGGATCCACCGGCCGGACCGGAATACGACCCAACAAGGATCGAAGCCCGCCCGCCCCGCCCAGAGGGATGGTTTTGCACCTGAAGGCATGGTAGACGTAGGCGATGCCCAGGCCATAGAGCACCATCAGGCCCACCAGGTTTCGGGTCATGAGAAACGGCACGTTCAGCCAGACCTCCTTGCCGTGCAGATCCTGTCCCAGCCAGGGGAAGAGATGGGCCCTGCCGAAATAAAGGAGGAAAAACAGAACGAAGGATATCGGAAAAAAAGCCGCAAAGGCCTCCGACAGATTCTGAAGCGCCCCGCTCCACCGGGCCTTGGTGACGTGCATGATCATGGAGAACAGCAAAGCACCCTGGGCGATGGCGGAACAGAAAAGCACATTGACCAGATAAACCTGCCATGCCCTGGCATCTTCCCTGAATCCCAGGAGAATCAGGAAACTGCCAAAGCCCGCGCAAACGAGAATGGTCAGGATGGCCGCAAAAGGCCGTTTCGACAGATGCGTTTGTTGTCGCGTCATACCGCTCCTCTGCATTCGACTGCATGCCAAGTGTTGGTGTTCAATCCGGGAATCCTTTTCCGTCTCAGGTCCGAAGCGCTTCCGCGGTTCGATCGTTGCCCGCCGACACGTCGAAACGGCGGATCTCCGCCCCCAGGTCCGCCAGAAAAGCCGAAAGCGCCTCTTCCTTCCCGGCCTCGCATCCGGCGACGACACCGAAACGATCACCCGAGCACCGGGGATCGTAGATGCCTTTCAGGCTTTTGAATTCGGGAATCCGGGCGTAAATCAGGATGCCCAGGACAGTCCCCAGAATGCCGAAGAGAATGGTCATCTCATAGCCCACGACAAAAAACGGAATCAACGAAACCACCGGCTTGCCGCTCACGATCAGGTTCCACTGCACCGACGAGTAGATGGAGAGTGCATACCCGAAGAAAAAGCCGAAGATCCCTCCGGCGAGGGTGAAGTAGCCGACCCGGCTCTTTTTGAACCTGAGGGCGTGAAGAATCGAATGGCTCGGATAGGGACCGTGAACCCGACAGAGTTCCCACGGCGACGACCTGAGCGCGTCGATCGCCGCCGCCACGCTGCTTTCCTCCTTGAACAGACCCATCACGTATCGGTTAGTGGACATCGGCGTCTCCTGGTTTGAGGGCCTCTTTCATCTCCGTCATGGAGACGGAGGGCATATGTTTCACAAAAAGAATGAAAAGCAGAAAAAACATGCAGAAGGTCCCGAACATGATCCCCAATTCGATGAAGGACGGGCTGTAGAGGCCCCAGGCGTGGGGGATGAAGTCGTGGGCCGGGCCGCCGACGATGATCACGAAACGTTCATACCACATACCGACGTTCACCAGGATGGAGATCGTCATGAGCCATTTCAGGCTGGTACGGACCTTCCTGAAAAAGAAGAAGAGGGGCGCCACGCAGTTGCAGGTGGTCATGATCCAGAATTCCAGGCCGTAATCCCCGAAGATCCGCCATCGAAAGGCTTCCTGCTCCACCGGATTGAAGCTGTACCAGGCAATGAAAATCTCGAAGACATAGGCGTAGGTCACGATAAACCCGGTGAGGATGATGGTCTTGGCCACGTTTTCGAGGACGTCCACGGTGATGAGCGCTTCATAATGGAAGATCCGGCGAAGGGGGATCATCAGGGTGAGCACCATGGCGAGACCCGAATGGATGGCCCCCGCCACGAAATAGGGGGCGAAGATGGTGCTGTGCCAGCCGGGAACGATGCCCAGGCCGAAATCCCACGACACGACGCTGTGGACCGAGATGACCAGGGGGGTCGCCAGGGCCGCGAAGAAAAGATACCCCCGGGCGTAGTGGCGCCATTGCTCGAATTTTCCCGTCCAGCCGAAGGAGAGGACCGTATAGATCTTTTTCCGAAGCCCTTCCGCACGATCCCGGATGGTCGCCAGATCCGGAATCATGCCCGTATACCAGAACAGGGCGCTCACCGTCAGGTAGGTGCTGATGGCGACGATATCGAACATCAGCGGCGAGGTGAAGTTGGGCCAGAGGTTCCGCTGGTTGGGATAGGGCAGCATGTAGTAGACCAGCCAGACGCGTCCCAGGTGAATGAGGGGGAAGAGGCCCGCGGTGCATACGGCGAACACCGTCATGGTTTCCGCGGCCCGGGCGATGGGATTCCGCCATCCGGCCCGGAAAAGGAACAGAATGGCCGAAATCAGGGTCCCGGAATGGGCGATGCCCACCCAGAAGACGAAGTTGATGAGGTATGTCCCCCATGCGACAGGATTGTTCTGCCCGCCGACACCGATGCCCACGTAGATCTGGTAGATCCAGCAACCCAGTCCCATGAGTGCGCCCATGAACAGCAGCGCCGCTATGCCCCAGTAGGACCGGGGGGGCGGGCTCAGCGTATTCAGAACGATGGAATCGACTTTGGCCGGAGTGAGGTTCGACATAGGAATCAGATCTCCTGGACGACTTTTTTGAGATAAATAACAGCGGGTTTCGTATTCAGATATCCCATGACCTGATAGGCCCTCGGGTCGTCGGTCATCTTTCGGACCCGGCTTTCCCTGTCCGCGAGATTTCCGAAAACCAGCGCGTCGGTGGGACAGGTCTGAACGCAGGCCGGCACCATTTCTCCATCCCGGATCCGGCGGTTCTCATCCCTGGCCCGGCCGTGGGCATCCTTGATTCGCTGAACACAGAAGGAGCATTTCTCCATCACCCCCCGCATGCGGACCGTCACGTCGGGATTGAGCTGCAGGGGCAGCGGATTGGGCCGATCCCATTCATACCAGTTGAATCTTCGGACCTTGTAGGGACAGTTCTGGGAGCAGTACCGGGTCCCGATGCACCGGTTGTAGATCTGGTTGTTGAGCCCTTCGTGGCCGTGGTGGGGGGCATAGACCGGACAGACCGATTCGCAGGGCGCATTGTCGCAATGCTGGCACATCATCGGCAGGAAAATCATCTTTTCCATCCGGTCGGGATCGTGATACCGCTCGATGCGGAGCCACGACATCTCCCGCCCTTCGATAATCCGCTCTTCCCCGACCACGCCGATGTTGTTCTCGGCGTAGCAGGCCACGGCGCAGGCCCCGCAGCCGATGCAGCGATCCAAATCGACCACCATCCCCCAGCGATAGTCATCCCGGTGCTCGTGGGGCGGATACACGTCCCGGTGGGGATCGTATCCATCGGGAAGCGGCAGGGTCATAGGGAATTCGTTCATACCGAAGCCCACGGTATGGCTGCCGGGATGCGCCTTTCCGCCGAGTTCGGCCATGCCCACGGTGAGGGCGATCTTGCGGCCGTGCTGAAACTTGCTGCCGTCGGTATTGGCGAGCACCATTCGCCTGCCCTCGGGAAGCATGTCCACACCCTGCACCACCAATGTCGGACCGCCGGAGACCGGATCGACCGTATCCGGGAGGAGCCGGAAAGGATTGCCGCCGTTGCCTCGGGCATATCGGCCGAAAGCCTCGTGCCCCTGCCCCGTCGTCATCACGAGAACGCCCGGATCGAGGCCGAAGCAGGGATAGGCCGGGGCGCTCAAACGGCCCCATGGGGATTGGATCTCCAGGCAGTCTCCGGATTTGAGGCCTTCCCGGGCCATGGTGTCGGGGTGAATCCAGACCGGCGCCTGCCAGGCGACCTTGGTGATGGGATCGGGATACTCGGCCAGCCAGGGCTTGTTGCCCCCGCGCCCGTCGAAGAACCGAAGGGAGGGGGCGGCGATGAAGGTGAATTTCCCGGCCGCCGTCCCGGGTTCGGGATCCAGGCCGGCCAGCAATTTGACGCTGTCGAACGAGAACTTCCACGTATATGGCGAGGCCTCGGCGGCCGCGTCGAAAATTCCTCCCCGCTGAACCGTCTCGAGCCATTCCCGATCGTCGGCGATCCGTCCCGCCGCCTCGAGCCGATCGCGGGTCATGCGCCGGGCCCGGCTGTCAGCCGGGGTTTCGTCGCCGGCAAATCCCGCCAGAAGGTCTGTCAGGGCTGAAAAGTCCGTAAGCTTCCCCATGGCCGGTTGCAGGGTCGAGACGATGCCGTGCCGCCCCGCGTATTCACCCCACCGCTCCAGCGGAAGCCGCACCGGCAGGATGAGATCGGCCAGGGCGGTGGTATCGTCCATGAAATTGCTGAAGCTGACCGTAAACTGCGACGGCCGCCCCAGGAGTTCCCGGAGCCCCAATGATTCGGGCAGGGCAAAGACGGGGTTGACGTTGTTGAGCATCAGAACGGCATTGTCCCGTGCGCCGATCGTTTTGAACAGCTGGTGGACGTCCGCACGTTCCGAAGCGATTTCCACGCGATGCCGACAGGTGAAATCGAACCGCGACAGCGTCGGATCGAGCACGAGATTGAGAAGATTGACGGCGACATTGGCGGCGAGGCCCTCCCGGGCGCCGGCTCCCGCGCCCTGCCCCAGGACCAGAGGCCGCCTGGCCGCCAGCAGCCGGTCGATCAGCATGCGGCAGGCCGACGGATCCATGCCCGCGATCCGGCAGGTGGATGCCGCCGTGTGGGGTCGCGACACCTTTTCAAGGGCATCGCGGATATTCGCCGGCAGGTCGCGGCCTTTTCCCGCGGCCAGCGCTTCCCGAATGCAGGTCAGCGCGACAAAGGCTTCCGTACCGCACCGGATGGACAACCATTGGTCCGCATTGACCGCCGTCAGGGACTGGTACGGCCCCACATGAATGAACAGCCCCTTTCCACCGTCGCGATACCCATGCATGGTTTTGAATTTTCGGGCGTATTCCACCGGAGAAAGCCAGGTCTCCAGGAAGTCCGCTCCGAAGCCGACAAGAACGTCCGCCGCGTCGATGTGATAACGGCACAGGCCTTTGATGCCGAAGGTCAAGGCATTGGCCGCTTTCAGGGATTCGTAGGCAAAGGCCTCGAACAACACCGGCGGGCCGGACTTCACGGCGCCCATAAACTGGTTCATGGCGTCAAGCGTGGTCTCTCCCACGACTTCGGACAGGAGAAAAACATTGCCGTCGCCGGCCGTCGCCGCTTCGGAAAGCCGCTCCCGGACCACGGCCGTGGCCGCCTCCCGGGTGAGGGGCCGCCACCGGCCGTCGGTCTTGATCAGCGGCGTTCTGATTCTGTCGGGGTTGTAGACCCCCTGGAGGGCCGCCTGGCCCCGCATGCAAAGCTTTCCCCGGTTGACGGGATGAAACGGGTTTCCCTCGACCTTGATCACCCGGCCCTCGCGATTTTTGGCGATAAGACCGCATCCGGCGGGACATTCCCGGCACGTGGAAGCATACCAGGCGGGCTTCCCGGTGACCATATCGTCCGGGGCACGGACCAGGGTGTAAAGATTTTTTTCGGGGTTGCCGGTGCAGCCGGCGGCAACGGAAAGGCTGCCGATACCGGCAATCTTCAGGAAAGTTCGGCGATCCATGAAAAGCGCTCCCCACCCATTGGGCAAATGCGGATAGGCCTGCCTGAGGCATCCCATATCCAATGTCAGGTTTCGGTTCCGGGATTCGTTTCCCTCGTCCGGTGTCGATGCCGGGCCTTGAACGGCAAGCTCCCGGCGATTCATGTCTGTCTTCTAAGCTGTGCTGATTTGACGCTTCGGGTCGGCGGACTTGTCACGGCGGTAAAAACCCGCGCCGACAATAGGATTCAAGAGATAACAAAAGCTCTTGTGAAGTGTCAAGAATGATTTGCAGCCGGGTCAAGGCGTTAACGCACGGCAGTCATCCCCTCGGGGCGGCAGAGGGGCAGGTCCCGGCCGTGGAAGAAGATTTGCACCGGGTCGGTTTCTGTTCTATAATGCCCCAACTTTAATGTCCCAACTTTCGACTTTCATGATAGTGAGCGAAAAGAGGTGCCGGGAGGATACGGTCCGCGCCCCTTCAGCGGCACTTGAACGAAACCGTGTGGGGCGCGGACCGTATCCTCCCGGCACCGGCCTATGAGAGTCGAAATTTGAGGAATGTTTCTCAATGGGATTGAATGAAGCGCGGCGAAAACAGCGGACGATCGGAAAGACCGGCATCATGACAGAAGCGTTGAAATCAGAAGAGACCACCCATATTGGATATCGCAGGATCTCCCGGGAAGAGAAGACCCGGTGGGTCCGCCGCCAGTTCGACACGGTCGCCGCCAGGTACGACCTGATGAACACCCTCCTCAGCTTCGGCATCCATTATCTCTGGAAACGCCGGGCCGTCTCGCTCCTCGATCTGAAACCGGGGGACGCCGTGCTGGACGTCTGCGGCGGCACCGGAGATCTGGCCGTATCGGCCCTCAGGCGGGTCGGCGCCGGGGGGAAGGTCGTCCTGTACGACATCAACCGGGAAATGATGAATGCCGGCAGGAAAAAGGGAACCCATCCCCACCTGCGCCGTCGCATCCGTTTCCTTCAGGGGGATGCCGAACGGATGGCGCTCCGGGACAATGTCTTCGATGCGGCGATAGTGGGGTTCGGCATTCGCAACCTGACCGACATGATGGCCGGCTTTCGGGAAATGCACCGTGTCCTCAAGCCGGGCGGACGGACGGTCTGCCTCGAGTTTTCCCGGCCCACCGCACCCCTATTCCAATGGATGTACGACCGGTATTCCTTCCACGTCATGCCGTGGCTGGGCGAACGATTGACCGGCTCCCGGCAGGCCTACACCTATCTTCCCGAATCGATCCGAATGTTTCCGGACCCCGATGCATTGGCCAAACAGCTTGCCGCCGTCGGATTCTCCAATGTCGCCTACTGGAAGCTGACCAACGGCGTCGCCGTGATCCACAAGGGCCTGAAGGCTTAGGCCGGCGGCGATGAAGTGCCCAAATCGCCTCGTTCTGATACCATCGAGGTCGATATCGAGATGATGACCTCGACCACCGAACTTTTGTCGGATCTCTTCACCGCACGCCTGGAGACGCTGGCCGCGGAACACGGGCTGACGACGGCGGAGACGGAAAGAATCCTTGCAGTGTTCCGGCAGGCTCTCGCCAACCCCTTCATGACCGAGGAACACATCTATCGAAAGCTTTCCGGCGAGGATACCTGAACATGACTCCGGACCGTCCGGACAGAATCCGGCTCGACGAGATCACCCTGGAGAATATCGGCTGTTTCGTTCGGAAAACCATTCGGTTCTCCGAGCTCACCGTGATCTTCGGCGAAAACCGGACGGGAAAATCCACCCTGGTGTATGCGGTCTATTTCGCGCTCTACGGGGCGCACCTCAACCACCGCCTCAAGGTCGCCGATCTCTGCCGCAAGGGCGAAGCCGCCGGAACGGTTACCCTCCGCTTCGAGAAAGGGGGCATCGCCTACAAGCTGCAGCGGACAACGGACGCCTTACCGAAGCTCTATCGCCGCCCAGCCCCTGAAGCGGCCTGGGAAACCGTCCCTGTCCACGCACCCGAGGTCCTCGACGCCGTCATTGGCGTCCGACCGGAAACCGCGTCCGTCAGCTCGTTTTTCCGGGAGAGCGAGCTGATCTATTTTCTCCAGGATATGCCGAAATACAACCAGACCCTGCTCCAGAGCTTCATCGGCATGGATGACGGCCTTGTGCTTCGCACGCGGTTCAAAAAGGCTCTCGGCAGGGCGCGGGAGGTTAAAAAGGCCATCGAAAACGCCGCCCCCAGGAAAAGCGTCGACCCGCTCCACCTCGAACTCACCCGTCGACAGCTGGCCGAGTCCGAAAAAGCCCTTACGGAACTGGAGCAGATTCGCCGAACCGACCGAGGCGCAGGTGTCCCGGATCCGGCGATTTACCAGCTTCTCGTCCGCCGACACCAGACTGAGTCCAAAACCCTGGAGACGCTCAAATCCCTTGCGGAAAAACTTCCATCAGCCAAGGCCCTGGCGACGGAAAAACGTGACCTCGAATCCCGTCTGCAGGAAGCCGAGACAGCCCTGGCCGATGCGGAAGCCCTGCAACGCCGCATCGGCGGCCTCATCCAGAAAACCGACAACCTGAAACTGCGCCTGAAACACCTCGCAACGTTGGAAGCCCGGGCGGCCTGTCCGATTTGCGATCAGGCGGTCTCTCCGGACCAGGCCGCAAGTCTCGTCCGGAAAATCGAATGCCAGTTGTCCCGTGCCGAGGACGAAAAAAGCCGCATCGAGGCGCGCCTGAAGAATATGGAGCGCCTCGCAAGGGATTCGACCCGTCATCGGGAACGACTCCTGGAAATCGACGGCAAGATACAGAAAATAAATGATATTCAACAACGCATTGACGAGGTGACCGGGCAGGTGACGGCGTTGGCCCGGGATCTGGACCGGCTTGAGCGCCCGGAAGACGGCATCCGTGAAGCCCCGGCCCCGTACGACCCCGAGACGGCGGTGGACAGTCGGCGGCTTCAGCTCCAGGAGCAGATCATCCGACATCGCGTCACCCTGACACGTTACGCGGATGATTTGAAACGCGCTGATGAGCATCGCGTGCACATTGCCCGGGCCGATCGGCAGGTGCTGCTCTGCACCGTTGCCGCCAGGGCGGTGGAAGAGGCACTCCAGAGCCTGGGAAGCCGTCTCCTCGAAAAAATCCGGAAAAGCGTCGGCGACTGGTCGCGCCATTTCTCTTTCCTGGATCGGTTCGACATCGAGATCAGCGACCGGGAGCTGCTGCCCCTGATCCAGGCCAGGGGATACCGGTACAAGCTCAACCAGATGAGCAAGAGCGAACGGATCTTCCTGTACCTGATGCTCAAGCTCGCCATCGGCGACGCCCTGGGCCACCTCGGCTTCTTCATGCTCGACGATCCGGCCGACGGCCTCGACCTCAAACGCAAGCAGACCCTGGCCTATCTTCTGACAGAGGCGGCCTCCCGGCGCCAGGTGCTGGTCACCACCAACGATGCCGATTTCGGGGATTTTTTCGCCGGCGGCGTCCGGACGGAACTCTGAGGCGGCCGTCATCCTCCGGGACACGCTCCAGAGGACGGCGGTTCGGATGCGTTTACCGCTTGACGTTCCCGGCACCGCTCCCTATAGTTCTATTGAACCCGGAATGATCCCAAAAGTCCTATCTGAGAGGTGAGGCTATGCTGAGCGTAAAAGACATCATGACGACAGAGGTGATCACCGTGACACCGGAAACGGAGATCGTGGAGGCAACCCGGCTGCTTCTGGAAAATCACATCAACGGCCTCCCGGTGGTCGACGACAAGGGAAAAGTAGTGGGCATCCTCTGCCAAAGCGATCTGATCGTTCAGCAGAAAAAGCTGCCCCTCCCCTCCTTTTTCACCTTCCTGGACGGATTCATTCCCCTGACCTCCATGAAACAACTGGAGAAGGAGATTCAAAAGGCGGTGGCCGTCACCGTGGCCCACGCCATGACGCCCAACCCGGTCACCGTCACGCCCGACACGGGGTTGAACAGTGTCGCAGCCCTGATGGTGGACAGAAATTTTCACACCCTTCCAGTGGTGGAGAAAGGGCGCCTGGTGGGGATCGTCGGCAAGGAAGACGTGATTCGAACCCTGACCAACGCAACCCTCGAAAAAGAGGCGTCATTGCCCCATTGACAGCCGTTCGCTTCCACGCACCTTGAACAGTTCGCCAAAGACAGGCCCGCGGCGCCACACCCCCGGACCGCGACGGCTTCGTCACGGTCCGCAGAGAACGTTGCGGCATTCAGAGACCGGCATGTTCAGGGCGGTGACGCTGGTGAATGGGCCGTGGAATATCAGGAAATATCGGGGGTCACCGCCTCGTACAGGGGCATGAGCGTCTTGAAGAGGCTGGAGATTTCGGCGGCGATGGCCGTCTGTTTTTCCAGAACGGTCGATTTCTCCTCGATCCTGACGATATTGAGGTCCAGGCCGCGATCCTCGGGCAGGTCTTCGAGAAAGGCGTGAAGGGAATCGATCTCCTTGCTGCCGTCGTGAAGCCGAATCCGCCATTTGCCTTCGTGGGCCTCGATCACGCCCTTGAAACCCTTCTCCTCGAGATCATAGATGACGATATCGTTCTCGGCGGCCGTTCGGCACATCCATTCCTCGTTGTCCGAGTCCTTGAGCCATGAAATGAAGGTTGCCGGATCATTGCCTTCTCGGGGATATTCGAGGTAAAGACCATAACAAAGCCGTTTTTCGTCGACCTCGGCAAAGAACTTGGCCTGGAGAATGTCATTCTCTTCCGCCTTGTGAGTGACATCCGCCCAGTGGATGACGGGCTTCCGGTAAACGGCCCATGAGTTGAACGAAAACTTTTCCGAGGGCAATTTTTCCGTAACGGCCCCGCCCAGGCAGTTCCGGCTCCGCCAGGTGGTGGCGGTGATGTTCTTTTTGAAATCCCCCTCTTCAAACCCGTTGAACTTGTTGCCGTAGCGGGATGAGGCGGTCCTGGTCTTCTGGGGCTTGGCGGCTTTCTTCTTCTGGGCGGCCGCCTTCAGGCGCTTCTCCAGATCGAGCCGTTCCTGAATCCGTTGCTGCAGGTCGATGTCCGTCGTGACCTCTTCACCGGTCTCCCAGCGGATGACCATCGAATCTCCGTCAATGGCGATGACCTCGTACGGTCCTTTCATGTTTTCATATTTGTCCCCTACCTTGAACTCGATGATGTCGATCATAAATTCCTCTTTCCGCATGTTTCTGTGGGTTGCCTTCGATTATATGTCAAGCCGGTTTACGGCGCTATCTTCCCGGCATGCCGACCAACCGCCGTCATCGGAGATCAGATTCGGAATCCAGCGCCGGCCGTGCGTATTTTCAGCCGCTCTGAACAGCATGCAGCCACCCGCTCATAAAAATCTGGATGCATCCTGATTTGAATGCATCTTGAAAAGACACTGAAAGCTCGGAACAGAATCACGGGGAGAGACGTGTAACAGCGCCCATGAACCGGCGACTGCAGCGGGAGCGTCATCGTGTTCGCAGCATTGACGGAATACAATAAAAAAATATATTATCAATCACTTAATAGTATCTTTCCGACGGCTCGGTATACACTTGTACATATCCACCTTTCGACGTGCCAATGCCGGGACCTTCGGGGGAGGATTCACACCCATCACGCAGTTTTATCAGGGGGTTGGCCTTAAAGCTGAAAGGGGGCGTTTGTATGCCCCTTCAGTTTTGAGCCCGCTTCCGGTCAACGTTGCGAACGTCGAAAGATAAGTTGTGTTATTTACTTATAGCAGATTGACGGTTTTAAGGCAATAGCAGGCAAGCTTTTTATCGGCGGATCCGCCTGAAAGGACGATCGCGGGCCGCCCGGAGCAAGCTTTAGCGCCACCTGAACGAAACCGCGCGGGACGCGGGCCTTATCCTCCCGGCACCGGCCTGTGGAATTCGAAAGTCGAGTAAAGATCATTTGCGGGCTTCGGCAGGCTCGATGACGCGCATGGCAAGCCATCTGCCCCGACGGAAGCGGATGAAAGCGGCCGTAAACAGGGAGACGATAAAACACACGACGCAGCTCCAGGCGAAATAGATCCCCATGTCCAGAAAGAAAATCCCGATATAGATGGGCAGGATCATGACCACGATTGACAGCACACCATTGGCCCACATGATGAATCGCGTATCGCCGGCCCCCTTGAGGGCCCCGGTACGGATCATGTACTGGGCGTCAAAAAAAATATAGAAAGCCACGAACCGGAGCAGAATGACGCCCATCTCGGTCATGCGGGCCGATGCCGCCGGCGCAAGCTGCGGGGTTTGAAAAAGGGAGAGGGTCCATCGGGGCCAGACCAGATAAAAGAACCCCGTCACCA